>CAYJCI010000025.1:0-7885 GCA_964368595.1 uncultured Desulfovibrionaceae bacterium | reverse complement strand
GATGCCATCATTGCTGATATGCGTGAGGCGCATAGGCAACATAAAAATATTGTATTTTACAGTTGTATTATTGGCAGTATTCCAGGGCAAGAGGCAACTGCTGTTAGTCTTGTGAAGGCTCATGTAGACCATTTGCGCCAAAAGCATGATAATGTATTTTTTATTAACCCAACCGAGCAATCACCAGACGGTATGGACGGTGATGACCTCATGTATATGTGGGAAAAGGTTCAGCGTAGCGGCTATATAAATATCTGGCGTTTTCAAACGGTTCAGGATATAGAGTTCAGCTTTGAATTACTTGGTCGTAAAGTTGCTCCAGCTTGGGCTGGTAAGGATGCTACATTCTCCACAGGATGCACCAAGGAAATGCATATAGCTCTTGATGTGCAAAAAACACACCCTGAAATGCAAATTATAGGGCCAGATAAAGAAAAGTTTTTCCGCCGCGATAATTATGGCGTTGGAAAATATTTTGATGAACGTATAGAAAGTTAAAAATATTTATAAATAAAGATTATTGGAGTTTTAAATGGGTCAATATGAAGCTGTCATCGGCCTTGAGGTACACGTACAACTTGCCACTGCCTCAAAGCTATTTTGTTCTTGCTCTACAAAATTTGGGCAAAGCCCCAATAGTAATGTATGTGAAGTTTGCTCTGGTATGCCTGGTTCTTTGCCAGTCTTAAACAAAAAAGCAGTGGAGTATGCCGCTAAAGCTGGGCTTGCCACCAATTGTACTGTGCAATTATCTTCAATATTTGCTCGCAAAAACTACTTTTACCCTGACTTGCCCATGGGCTACCAAATTTCGCAATTTGATAAACCCATTTGTGAGCATGGGCATTTGGAAATTAGCCTTGCAGATAGCAAAAAAACCATTGGCATTACTCGCATTCACCTTGAAAATGACGCAGGTAAAAATATTCACGATAGCCATGAAAATGCAAGTTTTGTGGATTTAAACCGCGCTGGAACACCCTTGGTTGAAATTGTATCTGAACCAGACATGCGTAGTGCTGAAGAAGCCGTTGCCTACTTAAAAGCCTTACATGCCATTGTTACTACACTTGGCATTAGTGATGGCAATATGGAGGAGGGCTCTTTTAGATGTGACGCTAACGTCAGCTTGCATAAACCAGGCACACCCTTTGGCACCAGAGCTGAGCTTAAAAATCTTAACTCATTTCGCCATGTGCAAAAGGCCATTGAATATGAAATTTCACGCCAGCAAGACATGCTAGAAGATGGTGAGGAAATTGTTCAAGAAACTCGCCTTTATGATAGTGTTAAAAATATTACAAAATCCATGCGTAGCAAGGAAGAAGCCCACGATTATCGCTATTTTCCTGACCCAGACCTTTTGCCCATTTTGGTTGATGAAAATGATTTAAATGAGTGGCGTGAAAGTTTACCAGAGCTACCTAAAGCCCGTATGGCTCGTTTTTGTGAGTCTTATGGCCTATTACAAGCTGATGCTGAAACTCTTTGCAGTGAAAAGGCCCTTGCGGACTTTTTCGAGCAAGCTTTAGAATTTGCACCAAAATGCAAGCCTAATAAGGTGGCTAATTTAATGCTTGGGCCACTTTTACGTGAATTAAATGCCAGTGAAAAGCAGTTGCAAGATGTTGCTATGCAGCCCAAAGCTCTTGGCGAGCTTGCTCGTATTATTGATGAAGGGCTAATTAGTGCAAAAATTGCCAATGATAGTTTTGCAGAATTATTTAATAGTGGGGCAATGCCTGAGGCTTGGGTTAAAGAAAAGGGCCTTGTGCAAATTTCTGATAGTTCTGAGCTTGAAGCTGCCATTGATGAAATTATTATTGCAAACCCAACTGAAGTTGAAGCCTTTAGAGGTGGTAAAACTAAACTTTTATCCTTCTTTGTGGGGCAGGTAATGCGTGCCACCAAGGGCAAAGCAAACCCTGCTTTAGTTAATGAATTATTAGCTAAAAAATTAAATGCTTAACTTTATGGCTTATGATGTATTTTTAATGCAACATAAGCCATTGGTATTTTAAATATGATTGACTTACTCCTAGTCTCAGGAATCGTGCTCGTATCTGCACTTATTAGCAGAGTGACGCATAAACTTGGCATACCAGTCTTACTTGCTTTTGTGGGGCTTGGTTTGCTTGTGGGTGAGAATGGAGTTTTGCAAATATCTTTTGATGATTATGAATTATCAGAATTTATTTGCACAGTTGCCCTAATCTTTATCATGTTTTATGGCGGTTTTGGGACTAATTGGGCTCAAGCAAAAACTGTAACTGTCAAAGCTTCATTACTAGCCTCAATAGGCGTAGTATTAACAGCTGTATTTACTGGTATTGCTTGTATATATTTATTAAAAATGCCTGTACTTGAAGCATTCCTTTTAGGGGCAATTTTAAGCTCGACCGATGCTGCCTCTGTATTTGCTTTGCTTAGGTCAAAAAACTTAGGCCTAAAATACAATACTGCATCACTTTTAGAAGTGGAAAGTGGTAGTAATGACCCATTTTCCTACATGCTAACCATCATTATTCTTTCCCTAATGAATGAACAAGCAAGCGGAATGGATCTTGCCATAATGACAGTCAAACAATTAGTGCTTGGCGCCATTTGTGGTGGAGTCATTGCCTTTATTGGAGTGAAATTTTTACAGCAATATAAATTCCCCATTGCAGGTTTTGACATGGCGTTTATTATTGGCATTGCTTTATTTTCCTATGCGTTACCTGCAACAATTGGGGGGAATGGATATTTAAGCGTTTACATTACAGGTATTGCCCTTGGCAATAGCCAAATGAATGATAAAAAAGCTTTGCTTAATTTTTTCGATGGCTTCACAAGCCTTATGCAGATGTTAATTTTCTTCTTACTAGGATTTTTAGCCCTACCTAAACTTATACCTCAAGTGTTTGTTCCAGCATTGATTATTGCTGTTGCTTTAACTTTTGTAGTGCGCCCACTTGCCATTGGCCTGTGCTTAACTCCATTTAGATGTAACATTAGGCAGCAAGCCTTAGTAGCATTTGCAGGGTTAAGGGGGGCTTCATCTGTCGTATTTGCCATAGTGGCCACTGTGCATGAAGCAGAAACTCCTGGTGACTTGTATCACATAGTTTTTTGCGTTGTACTTTTGTCAATTATTTTCCAAGGTTCTATGCTAGCCCCAGTGGCAAGATGGCTTAAAATGTGTGATGATAGCATTGATGATGCCAAAAGCTTTAACGATTATACAGAAAGTGACAAATTAAGCTTTGTATCATTAGATATTTATGATGGGCATCCATGGATTGCTAAAAGCTTAAGTGAAGTAAAGTTACCGCCGTCCATGTTAATGATCATGCTACTTAGAGATGAGCAAAGGGTTGCCATTAGCGGGCAAACTATCTTTAATAAGAATGATAAAGTTGTTTTATGTGCCCCTAAAAACCATGAAGATATGAGCTTTTTATTGCATGAAGTGCTTATAACGGAAAATGATAAATGGGTAGGGCAAAGCATTGCAGATTACTCACCAAGTGGCAAGCATCTAGTTGTAATGATAATCAGAAATAGCAATATTATTATACCTCATGGTAAGACAATAATTGAAGCTAATGATGTGCTTAGCATTGCGGAAAAATAAAATATCTTAAATTATACTGCTAATACCTGTCATGGAGCTTAAGCTACCGTCGGCATAGCTTGAAAATGTAGACGTGCCGCTTTGAGCCCACCAAGTGGACATGCTTTGCATTTCAAGTTGAGTGCGCATGGCAGAGGGGTCAATTTGCATGGATTTTCTTGCCCCATCAATGCCAGCTAAGGCGTCAATTTGCATATAAGCCTTGGTTAACTCTTCATCACTATCTAATAAAGCTTGCACTAAAGCTGCATCTGGGTGTGAGCTATTTACAACAACTTTACCATTTTCTATGGAGAGTCTAAAGTCAACATTTGGGTCAATGCCGTGAGTTTTAAGGCCTGCTTTCATATTTTGACCAACCAAGTTTTGAACTAAAAAGCTTTCCAAGCTTTCATCAGTTTTTTCTAATGGAGCGTCAACAGTAATGTTTCCATTACTATCAATGCTTAAGTTGATGTTATCTAGGTCAGATTTTCCCTCACTTTCAAGTATTGCTTTAACTTCATCAGCAAGAGCAGGGTTTGCGTCAATATAGGCTTGTAATGCTTCAGCATTTTTATTTTCACTATTTACAGTTAAGCTACCATTGCTAAAATTTAAATCAAGATTTTCTTCAAAAAGTAAATCTTCATTTTCAAGATCTTCAATCAAGCCAGTACCTAGCGTTGCATTGCCTGCAAAGGCTGATTCAAGGCTACTTTGATTTGATGAAACCATAGCCAAGGTGCCGCTACTGCTTACGTTAAACTGTATGGGCTCACTTACGTCATAACCTGCTTGTTCAATACTTTTTAATAAGTCCGTACCAAAGTTAGGGTTAGCGCTAAAATAGCTTTGAATTTTGCTTTTATCAGCATGGGCTGAATTTATAAGTATTTTACCATCAGTATCAAGAGTTACATTAAAAAATGCGTCATTATCAATATTTGTAGCTTCAATACGGGCACTTAGCTCTTGGCTAAATTCCTTTTCTAACTCTTGCTTATATGTTTCTACTTGGCTAAACGTTACACGTTGATTACCAGTAACACCCATAGATTCCATTGCATATTCCACAAGCTCAATCATGGAGGATACAGTACTTGCCCCAGCATAAGTCATATCAGTGCTAGTAGAATTTGAGGCATTTGCATCTGGGTTAGCAGTAGCACCTTGTAATGACTGGTTTTGCCATTGAAATGCATAAGCTGAATAGCTGTTTCCAATGCTTGAAATACTCATATTAACCTCGTGTATACGGTAAAAATTACCATTTCTAAATTATTTATTTATAATGATGCAAAAATTGAACCATGATTTTCACTTTTTTATACTAAGCTTCACATTGAATTGATATTTTTTGCACAAGGCTGCAAGGCATTGTGCTTATAGAATATTTAAAAACTATGGACATAAAAAGTATTTTGGGCTAGCTTTCCATTATGTCAGAAAACGTCGCACTTTTTGAGACTGTTGAATTTGATGACCCAAACTTGGCTAATGACTTGTTTGGCCCACACAATGCCCATCTTGAGGTATTAGCCTCTGTTAGCGGAGCGAATATAGTTTCGCGTGGGGCAAGTGTGATAATTACAACATCAAGCCAACATGTTTTACAGCGTTTATGCAATCTTTTCGTGCAATTATATGAGCACCTGCAGCAAGGACGAACTTTAAACCGTCAAGATGTGTCGCGTGCTTATGCCATGCTTGAAAGTCAGCCAGAGCTTAATATTAGCCATGTATATAAAGATACTGTATTTGTGGCTGCCACCAGAAAAACAATCACCGCAAGAAATTTGGCCCAAAAGGCATATTATGAAGCTTTGTTTAGCAAAGAAATGGTCTTTGCTCTTGGCCCTGCTGGTACTGGCAAAACTTACCTTGCCGTGGCTATGGCCTTAAATATGCTTAATAGGCATAGAGTAAAAAAAATAATCCTCACAAGGCCAGCTGTTGAAGCGGGGGAGCGTTTAGGTTTTTTGCCTGGTGACCTTGCAGATAAGGTGAACCCATATTTACGACCTTTGTATGATGCACTTTATGATATGCTTCCAGCTGCAAAAGTTGCCTCAATGCTTGAAACAAATATTATTGAAATAGCCCCCTTAGCTTTTATGCGTGGGCGTACGTTAAATGATGCATTTATAATTTTAGACGAAGCACAAAATACAACACCTGAGCAAATGAAGATGTTTTTAACTCGTCTTGGTTTTGGTTCAAGGGCTGTAATTACAGGTGATACAACACAAATTGACCTACCAGCACAATGGGGAGATACTGGGCCAGAAGCAAGGTCTGGCTTAGTGCATGCTGTGCAAGTTTTAAGTAATGTAAGTGGTATTGCTTTTCATACATTCTCCGGCAATGATGTAGTACGTCATCCGCTTGTTGGGGCCATAGTTTCAGCCTACGACAAGGCTTTAACAGTCAATAGTTAAGGTAGTACTTTAGGTTTTTTATGGCGCGTAAAATAAAAAGTAAAGAAAACACTTTCAAGAGTTTAGCTACAATGCTTTATTCAAGGCATCACTGTGGTTATGGTCTATTTTTTTTACTTGTAACTTTGCTAGGAATTTCAATCCTTGCTGGCATTAATTTTGACAATAGGCCACAAATTTTTGCCGCAGGCAGCATTGCTGATTCTGACGTTGTAGCAAGCCGCGATTTAATGGTTGAAGATGTGCTTGCAACCAATATTCGTAGAGAGCAAGTGCGCTTAACTCAGCCTTTAGTTTTTGATTTAAGTTATGATGCTTACGATAATTTTAATACAAAATTAATTATTTTATTAAATGAGATAAATGGCTCAAATACCGATGCTGGCTTAACAGTCTTGCGTGAGCTTGAGGATATAGTTTCTGTTGATGTGGCGGAAGAGGTGATTGTCCAACTATCACACCCCACAGTGCAAACCTATATGCTTAATTCCCTATTGCCTAATGTACGAGAAATATTAAATAAAGGTATTGTTAGTGACATTCGTAATGCAAGGCTTGGTGAGTCTGGTGCCATTATTCGTGTAAAAGAAACAGGTGCTGAAACGTTGCGCCCTGATGCAACATCCTTACCTAATTTACAATCTGTACTCATACAATTAACAAATATGCTACGCAATGACACCACTTTAAATAGTGGTGAGCAGCGTGCTCTTGTGATTTTGCTCTCTGCATTTATGCCAGCATCTTTAACCTTAAATACCGTTGCTTCCAATGAAAGAGCAGATGCTGCAGCCATTGAGGTTGAGCCAATATATTATAAGTTGCAACGTGGTGAGGTTGTTGTTCGTAAGGGTGAGCTTGTTACAAGAGAGCAACAAACCATGATTCAAGCTGTAAATAGCTCTGCAACATCTTGGATTTATGGCCGTTTTACATTAGGGCTTTTCATTTTATCCTCGATAATTTCCTTTGGGCTTTTCATGGCCCCCAGTGGCAAACCAAGCACACCATTGCGTTTTAAAGATCACATTCTTATGTCTTTGTTATTAGCTTGTACAGCTTTAGGGGCAAAGGCTGTGTATGTTTTAGCTAATGAAACCGGTGAAATGATTAATATATCATCCTTGGCTTATGCCTTTCCTGTGGCAGGTATTGTGGGCTTAGTTGCCATGGTATTTGCTGCAAGGCGCTATTGCACCATGGGGATATTGCTAGCCCTATTCACTACCATTATGTTTAAGGGTGATATCACTTTGTTTTTCTTCCATTTTCTTGGTGGGATGTTAACAACATGGTTGGTGACTCGTGCTCAAACTCGTCAAGATGTTGTTTGGAGTATTTTGCCTTTATGTGTTGGGCAGATAGTATTTTGGTTTGCCTCTGCAACTCTTGCTCAGACAACATTCTCTTTTTACCCGCTACAATTTACATACGTTATAGTTAATAGTATTATATCCTTACTGATGCTTTTTGCCTTTAGCCCTATTTTGGAATTATCATTTGGTTATACTACTCGCTTTAAATTGATGGAACTTATGAGCCTTGAACAACCCTTAATGCAAGAAATGATGGTAACAATGCCTGGCACTTATCACCATTCATTGATTGTAGCTAATATGGTTGAGGCTGGGGCAAAAGTCATTGGTGCTAATAGTTTATTGTGTAAAGTTGGTGCATTATACCATGACGTTGGTAAGTTAATGCACCCTGATTATTTTATTGAAAATCAATTCGGTGGACGTAATAAGCATGATAAGCTTGCTCCTTCTATGAGTGCTCTTATTTTAGCCTCACATGTAAAGAAGGGGACTGAGCTTGCAGAGAGTAATAAATTAGGCCAAGAAATTTG
>CAYJCI010000024.1:0-17327 GCA_964368595.1 uncultured Desulfovibrionaceae bacterium | reverse complement strand
GTGTTTGGAGTGGGCGTGTCTTTTTTGAAAAATGCGTGGAAACGCATTTTTCAGCTCAGCTATTTTATACTGTTGTAAATTGTTGTTATTTTTATTTTCTTTGAATTATAGGCAATAAAAAAGGACTTTGTTTTTGGCAAAGTCCTTTTTTATTTGAAATGTCTACAATCTTAATAGCGATTGCGTGGCTTAATGCGTGCGGCCTTACCTTTGAGTTCACGTAGGTAGTATAGACGGCTACGACGTACACGGCCAAGTGTAATTACTTCAACCTTTTCAATGAATGGTGAGTGAAGCGGGAAAATGCGCTCAACACCAACACCATCAGAAACTTTACGTACAGTAAAAGTTGCGTCGGTTGTGCCGCGGTTAATGCGTATTACGTTGCCTTGAAACATCTGCACACGTTCTTTTTCGCCTTCAACAATGCGTAGATGCACTTTGATGGTGTCGCCAGAACGGAATTTAGGCAAATCCATACGCATGTTTTCTAATTCAATTTTCTTCATTATATCCATTATAAAGCTCCTTTATCAGCCTTTTATTCGCATAGAAACCCATTGGGTGTCGTGTTATTATCCTAACTTGCATCAATGTGCAACATATTTTTTTACCCATTTTTAATTGACTTGTCAAAGGTAAATTTAGGTTTCGCATTAATTTATTTATGCGGTGCGTTTTTAATACACATCTTGTAAGATTCTATCAAGCATTATTGCAGCAGCAGATCGCACAGATAGGTGGTTATAATCTCCCAAAAAGCGCACAGGGCGAAGCAGGGCATCGCAATTATGCATAACTTCTGGGGCTAATCCGTGGCCAGTGCCAAGTAATAACAATGCTGACTGGTCTTTTAGCTCCTCTCTTGCATGGGCAAAAGAAAGATAATTTGGCATGGGGCTTTTATCAACGCCTTTTATATCCTCACCCCATTTAGCAGAAGTGCCCCACATAAGTGGCGTTTTGCCACAGGTTTTTGCCATGTGCTCTTTTGCTTCTTCAATGGATGAAACAAGATGCACAAGGCTTAAGGCCTCGGCTCTGTCTTCATGATTTTTTCTAGCTGGGCCATGCAACCAATGCTGCAAAATGCCCTTAACCACGTCTTGCTGGTCTTTTAATGGTGTAATTACATAGAATTTACCAAGCCCATAAGTTCTTGCCATGCGCGAAATATCGTGCATATCAAGGTTAGTTATGGAAGATGTACCAGAGTTTTTACCTTCAATAATTACAGGGTGATGCACAAGAGCAATACATAAATTACGACCAATCTTGGTTTTAGTCTGCTCATTTAAATAATCAACATCACCTTGCTTGAACTCTGCATCATTAAATATATCAGGTCGTTGTTTTAGGGTGATGCTTAATGATTGCTCCCTGCGCCATGCGGCAATGTTTTTGTGGTCGCCGCTGCGCAAAACTTCTGGGACGCTATGGCCTTCAAAACTTTCTGGCCTTGTGTAGTGCGGATATTCTAAAAGCCCTTGGGAAAAGCTTTCTTCAGTGCCGGACTCCTCCTTACCCATAAAGCCAGGGATTAAGCGGGCCACTGCTTCCATAATGGCTAGGGCAGGCACTTCGCCACCATTTAATACAACATCACCCATGCTCACGTATTCTATGGGTAAAATATCAGCAAGCCTTGCATCAATGCCCTCATAACGCCCACAAACCAGCGTCATGTTATCATCCTTAGCAAGCTCTTTTGCCATGCTTTGATTAAAGGGCTTTCCAGCAGGGGATAGAACTAAAATGCGACCTGTTTTTGGTATGTTGCGTAATGTTTTTAATAATGGTTCAAGCATAAAAACCATGCCTGGCCCGCCGCCATATGGGCGGTCATCAACGGCTTTATGCACACCATGCCCATGCTCACGTGGATTGTGAATATCAACATTAATTAGGCCGCTTTCTTGCGCTTTAGCCATAAGGGCCATTTGCAAGGGGGAGCTAAAAAATTCGGGGAAAAGACTTACAAGGTGAAAATTCATGAGCTGGTTCTATGGTATTTTTGCATAAATGGCAAATATAGCTTTTGGTAGATTGTGGTTAAAAAATACTTGGGGTTTAACGCTTTGCAAAGGGTGCTAAGGCTCGGCGCAAAAATTCTCGCACATTGGCGTGTAGGTGCGGTTCACTAATTAATAAGTCAACATCCCTTAATACTACAACAAAGCAGCCATTATGACGGGCTTGCATAAATGGGCGTAAGTGTGAGGGCAGGCCAAGGGCCTTGGTTGCGGGTTGCCCCATGACTACGACAGCTCTTGCCTTTAACATTTGCACGCCAGACCAAAAGGCTTGGGCATGTGAAACTAATTCGCCATTGGGTTCATTGGGTAAGGCTGTGGGCCAAAAAGCGTTTGTGCCCTTGGGTTGAGCAAGTTCGCCCAAGAGATTACGCAAAAATTCGCGACGCTCAAGGCTTGCATTGCCTGAAAGGTCATCGCCAAGGCTCCAATATGTCCATACCACAGGGGAGGGGGTAGTTTTTTGAATAAGTTCTTGCCAAGGTTTGGGCCAATGCTCTGAGGGTAGGAAAAGATTAGTGCTTGTGTTTTGCTCTGTATTTTCTGTGGATGCTTGTTTTGTTTGGCTTGGTGCTGTTTGTGCTTCTCGGGCTTGATCTCTCCACGCTTGTGGTCTGCTTGCACCTGCTTTTGCTTGAGTAGTGTTATTTTGAGCTTGCCTTGCTTGGCTAGCCACAGCTGATTGCCTTACTTGGTTTTGTTGGTCTTGCTGGTTTCCTGCATGACAAATGGAAAGACCCAAGGGTAAATCTTGGTCAGATAAAATATAGTCCACGCCATGTTGTTGCCATGGCACTAAATGTGGCGGTATATTTAGATGTCCAGAAGCCATGAGCACAGTCTCCATCCTACAGTAAGTTTTGATAATACTGGCCAAGCTTCCTCTCGCCCATGTTTATCAACTACAATCACTTCATTGGTGGGTGAGGCAAAGCCAGACCCAAGGCTTGCAATGTTATTACCAACGATAATATCAGCACCTTTGCGCTGTAATTTACTTCGTACAGCGCCCACAATATCGCTTGTGGTTTCAGCGGCAAAGCCCATAATTTTTTGGTCGTCTCTTCTATCTTGGCAAAGGCTTTGTAAAATATCAACATTAGGCGTGAAATTAATACTAAAACCATTGCTATGTTGTGCTTTTTTGAATTTTGTATTGCTGTCTGTAAAATCATTTTGTGGTGAAAAATCAGCCACAGCCGCAGTAAATGCGCCCATATTCATACTAGGCCATAAATCTTTTGCGGCAGTATACATTTCACTTGCAGATACAACGTCATAACGACGAATATCAGCAGGTAGGTAGCAACAATTTTCTGAAACTGGGCCACATATGGCATGAACCTCTGCTCCACGTAACCATGCTGATATTGCAATGGCAGCCCCCATGCTCCCAGTGGATGGGTTTGACCAATATCGCACAGCGTCCCACTGCTCTCTGGTGGGGCCAAGGGTTAGCATAAGCTTAACCCCTTGCATATCTTGTGGGGTAATGGCCTTTAATGAGGCCAGCCAAATTTGGCGTAAATCAGCAAGTCGGCCTTGGCCTTCATCACCACAAGCAGTGCAGCCATTGTCTGGTACAATTACTTGCATACCACGGGAAATGAGCTTGGCGATATTTTCTTGCGTTGCCGCATTTGACCACATGCGCGGATTCATGGCTGGTGCAATGACCATGGGGCCGTCAAAAGCCAAGGCTTGGCAAGATAGTAAAGTATCAGCATTGCCGCCAGCTAAATGTGCTATGGTTGAGGCAGTAGCTGGTGCTATAACCATGACCTTGCAAATTTGGCCTGGCTCTAAATGGCCGAAAACACTTTCTTTCTCCCACATGTTTGTGTAAATAGAGGCAGCGCCTAAGGCTTCAAAACTTAGGGCTGTTACAAACTTTTGGGCTGATTCACTTAAAGTTACGCTAACATGCATGTGGTTTGCTAGCCACCAACGTGTTAAATCAAGCGCTCTAAAAGCAGCTATAGAACCACATACCCCAAGGTGCAAGCTAACATTTTTTAAATGGCTATGCTCATCGAAAGAATATGGTGGGGCGTAGTAGTTCATTACTTTATCCTTAAAGTGTTTAAAATTTATAAATAAATTTTTGAAATTGCACGCTTACCCCCTCATAATAGCCTATAAAGGTATGTGCTGACAAGGCAAGTTTTTTATGCTAAATCCCATGGATTATGTTAAGCCAATGTTGGTAAATTTAAGAAATTAATGAATACAAAGCAATGAAGCACTGGCTACTAGGGGAAAGTTGACCCATTGTAATTTGTGCATATAGTTTAGTTGTGTGAAGGTACAAAATGTTTATAGATGAAAAAGATTACTTGCGTACATCCTATAATTTTGCCTTGCCAGAAAATCTTATAGCCCAGCACCCACCAGAAGAGCGCGGGCATTCAAGGCTTATGGTAATGGGGCGTAAGGATGTTGCGCAAAAAGAGCTTGTACATACGCAATTTGCCAAGCTTGGGCAATATATACCCAAGGATTGCTTGCTTATTGTAAATAATTCTCGTGTATTACAAGCAAGGTTGTTGGGCACAAGGGAAACTGGCGGCAAGGTTGAATTTTTACTTTTAACCCCATTACCCTTGGTTACTGCTGCCGCTAAACCTTTGGAAAATAAAGAAGGCTGGTATGTTGCTGAGGCCAGTGGCCTTGTGCGTGCTGGTGGGCGTATAAATGATGGTGATGAATTTCAATTCGGTGCGGGAATTAGCGTAAAAGTTCTTGAATCTGGCCCATTTGGGCAGCGTAGGGTGTTGCTTTCTTGGCATGGTGATTTGGCAAATGCTTTTGCCGCCACAGGTCACATACCCTTACCCCCATATATTAAGCGCAGTGATGATGATGAAGATCAAACGCGCTATCAAACAATTTTTGCACGCTCTGAGAAAGTTGGTTCTGTAGCTGCGCCAACAGCAGGCTTGCATTTTACTGAAACCTTGCATAATGACCTTATTTCACATGGCTGTGAATGGGCAGAAATAACTCTTTATGTTGGTTATGGTACTTTTAGTCCAGTGCGTAATGATGATATTCGTAGTCACCGTATGCACAGGGAATATATAGAAATACCAGAGGCAACAGCCAACGCCATTACCAAGGCTAAGGCTGAAAAAAGGCCTATTATTGCCATTGGCACAACGAGTGTTAGAGCTTTGGAAGGTGTTGTGGAGCTGTGTGGTAAAGTTCAGCCCTTTACTGGTTGGACTGATATATTTTTATATCCAGGTCGTGGCTTTAAGGTGGTTGATGGTATTATTACTAACTTCCACTTGCCAGAATCGTCATTAATTATGATGGTTTCTGCCTTTGCAGGGCGTGAGCGTATTTTAGATGCATATAACAAAGCTGTGGAAGAAGATTATAGATTTTTCTCCTATGGCGATGCCATGTTGATTTATTAAGTGTTTTTTTATGATTTAAGGCACTAAATTTTAAATATTTAAATAGCTAGTACTTGTTTTGTTTTTTATTTACTCAAAGTAATAAAAACATAAAATTAAAAATAATTTACAAATTACCTTAAACCGACGGAGTCGCCCGCGGTAGCGGGCCGTAGAGCGAATGAGGCAGGCAAATGGAATTAACTTCCATTTGCATAAAATCTGCCGAATGAATGTATAAAAGGAGTTTATAATGGCCAGAGTAGCCTTCATAGAGGAGCGGTGTAAAGGGTGTTTGCTCTGCACCACCGTTTGCCCAAAAAGTATTATAACCAAGGCTGAACGTTTTAATCGCCAAGGTTATCAAGTGGTAGAAATTCAAGAAGATAAAACTTCTGAATGTACAGCCTGTGCCTCATGTGGGATTATTTGCCCAGATGTTGCCATACGTGTATTTAAAACTCGCAAAGAAAAGGAAGGTGCATAATGAGCACCCAAAAAGACGAGCGTATTCTTATTAAAGGCAATGAAGCCATAGCTTTTGGCGCAATCGATGCAGGATGTCGCTGTTATTTTGGTTATCCCATCACCCCACAAAATGAAATACCAGAAACACTTTCTGGCCTTTTGCCAAAGAGTGGTGGTAGTTTTGTGCAAGCTGAGAGTGAAATTGGCTCCATTAACATGGTTCATGGTGCTGGTGCTTGCGGTATTGCGGCTATGACATCATCTTCAAGCTGTGGTATTTCGCTAATGCAAGAAGGTATTTCTTACATGGCAGGCAGTCATATCCCTGGTGTTATTGTTAATATGAGCCGTGGTGGCCCTGGTCTTGGTGACATTGGCCCTTCACAAGGTGATTATTTTCAATCCGTTAAGGGCGGTGGGCATGGTGATTATCGCACCCTAGTTCTTGCCCCAGCTACAGCCCAAGAATGCTATGACATTATGTTTGATGCTTTTACTTTAGCTTTCAAATATCGCAACCCCATTATGGTGCTTGGTGACGCAATTATTGGTCAAATTAAAGAGCCAGTTTTGCGCAAAGCTCCAGAAAATGCCCCAGGTGTTGAAGGTTTTAAAGCCCAATCTGCCCCTTGGAGAGTAGAGGGTTATAATAGCCGTGAAGACCACACAACACGCTTATTAAAATCTGTTTACCTAGCAGAAGGTGCACTAGCTGCACGCAATGAACTTTTGCAAGAAAAATACACAGCCATGCAAGCAGAGGCTCGCGCAGTTTGTAGTGATTGTGATGATGCAGAGTTAGTTATCGTAGCTTATGGCTCCATTGGTCGTATTGCTCAAAGTGCTGTTCGTCATTTGCGTGCGGAGGGTCATAAAGTTGGCCTTATGCGCCCAGTTACATTATTCCCCTATCCTAAGGCTGAGTTACAAGCTCTTGCTAGTAAGGGTAAGCGTTTCTTGGTTATTGAACAAAACCTTGGACAAATGGTTGAAGATGTACGCCTAGCTCTTGTGGACAGTAAGGCAAGAGTGGATTGGCATGGCGTTATGCCTGGCTTATTTATTGGAGCAGACGCTCTCATTAAGCCAATTAGCGATTGTTTGGGAGCAAAATAATGACAACAAATCCAATTATACCAAATATTGATGAAGAAATTGTATTTGATGCCAACCCAGTGCAAGCCGATAAGGCAACACATTATTGCCCTGGTTGTCATCATGGTATTGCACATAGATTAATAACTGAAGTTATTCATGAAATGGGCTTTGCTGGTGAAACAATCTTAGTGCCTTCTGTTGGTTGTTCAGCTTTTATTTATGATTATATGAAGCTTGATTGTATTGAAGCACCGCATGGCAGGGCATCTGCCGTAGCAACAGGTGTTAAGCGTGCGCGCCCTGACCGTATGGTTTTTGCCTATCAAGGTGATGGTGATATGGGTGCCATTGGTATTGCAGAGGCTATTCACGCTGCTAACCGTGGTGAGCGTATTACTGTTTTCTTTGTAAATAATACTATTTACGGTATGACAGGTGGTCAACTTGCCCCAACAACCTTATTGGGCCAAAAAACCACAACTTCACCAGCAGGGCGTAATATGGCAACTGAGGGTGGCCCCATTCACATGTCTGAAATTATGGCTCAATTAGATGGTGTTGTTTATGCCTCTCGTTGTGCGCTTAATTCTGTAAAAAACATTCGTGCTGCCAAAAAAGCCATACGAACAGCCTTTGAAATTCAAAAAGAGGGCCTTGGTTATAGCTTTGTGGAGCTTTTATGCGGTTGTCCTACCAACTGGCGCTTGGATGCTATAAATGCCAACGAGCGCATTGCTAATGAGATGATCCCCGTATTCCCACTGGGTGTATACAAAGATGCAAGAGGTGGCGAAAATGGCTAAATATCAAGACGTTATTATGGCAGGATTTGGTGGGCAAGGTGTTATGCTCATTGGTAACTTGCTTGCTCAAGCTGGCATGGAAGCTGGTCTTAATGTTACATTTATACCGGTATATGGCGCAGAAATGCGTGGTGGCACTGCTAACTGCACAGTTGTTTTGGATGAATTCCCCGTGGGCTCGCCCTTGGTTCGTCAGCCAAAGTCCACCATAGTGCTTAACTTGCCATCACTAGATAAATTCCAACCTCGTCTTGCTGATGGTGGCGTGCAAATTGTAAACAGCTCGCTAATTGACGTAAATGCCGAAGGTGTTTTAGATAAAAGCAAGAATAGCGTTTGCATTCCAGTAAATGACATTGCTTACGAGATTGGCTCAGTTAAGATGGCAAATATGGTGGCCCTTGGGGCATGGTTAAAAGCAACAAATGCTCTACCTCTTGAAGTAGTGCAAGAGGCTTTGCATAGAACTATTTCAAGCCATTATGCTAAGTTAATCCCGTCCAATGCTAAGGCTTTGGAAGCAGGCTATAATTTTTAATATTGAGTTGTTGGCCTTAAGCTTTTTTAGTATCAATTAAATAGTAATTTAGTATAGGTTGAAGTAAAAATATTTTATCGTATTTGTTTGTTTATATTGAATTTTTTAATATATAAAGCAAGTGTTTTTAAAAAACACTTGCTTTATTTTTAATAGTGTTGTAAATATTTTACAACGACTACTAATTTTTAACTGTTAAAACCATTCTGCCTCTGAGTAAGTGAAATTACAAAAGCTTGGTTGTTATGGTAACAGGAAAATAAGTAATTTGTTGATGTCTTTGACATCCTTATAAAATTTGAATGTGTTTGAGAGTTTTTGTTATCTAAGGGTGACTTAAACAGGGTGTGCGGCACTTTTCTTAAACATGTTTGGCGAAGGATCCGTCTATTTTTCGACCGTTCGTTGGTATTTTAGGCCCAACGACCTTTATATTCCGTATCGTCGCTCAGCGCATATTTGTGTGGGTGGCGAGCCTTGTGTTGTTTTTACGCAAGGTGTGGGAGCGATACTTTGTATTGCAAAAATGTTAAGGGTCATTGGGCTTTTGTTTTTTCTCCCCTCAATATTCCCCCATTTCCCACAGTGTCTCGTTTTAGGTGTCCATTTTTGGGTAATAGTGTTCAATGCACGCTAAGAAAAAGGATTTACTATGTCTGATGTTTTATTACAAAAACCACAAGCTGGCCAAGTTACATCGATTGCACCTCAAGCAGAAGACCGTTTAGTTTTTGAATTTGCACCTGGGGATGCATTGCTCGAACGTAAGGATGATAGCCTTGTGCTGTCGTTTGAAGATGGCTCAGCCATTGAGCTTGTTGATTTTTATGTGGCATATACTTCTGAAAATATGCCTGAATTTCTCATCGATGGTGAGATTGTACCTGGTGAGGCTTTCTTCGCTGCTTTATCTGAAGACCTTATGCCTGCGGCTGGTAACACACCTGGTGCTCAAGGTAGCGGAAGCAACGTTGGCCTTGAGAGTGGTTCATTGCATGGTGGCTTAGATAGCCTTGGTGGTGTAGACGCTCGTGGCGGTGGTAGTAGTGAACCTACTTCTGATTTTCCTGATTCCAATAATGTTCCACCTGATACCGATGACACTACTCCCCCAGTTCCTGACACAACTCCCACCCTTCCACCAACCGTTACAATAAATAGCGGTGCTGATGAATACGTTAATAAAGTGGAAAGAGATGCCGATGTTGAAGTAACTATTGGCCTTCCTGTTGATGCGGTGGCTGGTGATAAACTCAATATTACAATTATCAATGATGGTGTAGAAGCTAACCAAGAAGTTGTTATTACTCAAGATATGCTTGATAATGGCAATGAATATAAATTTGACATTGTAGGCGCCACTGACGGAGACCTTCAGGTAAATGCCACCGTAACTGACGTTGCTGGCAATGAAAGTAGTGCTGGTAGTGACACTGCCATAGTGGACACCGTGGCTAAAGGCGATGTTTCTATAGACGTTGAAAACACTAAATTTAGCCCTGTTATCAATGCAAGTGAAGAATCAGACGGCATTCTCTTTACAGGGACACTTAGTAATCTAGAAGGTCCTGTTTCAGACTTAAAGGTTACTATTGGTGGCACGGACTATACAGTTGAAAATGGTGGTCTTACATTGAGCGGCAATGATTACAGCGTAATCGTGCCGAAAGATGCCTTGGTTGATGGAAGTCATACCGCAACTGTAACTGGCAAGGTTACTGACATTGCTGGTAACACAAATGATTTGAATGACACCGTAGACTTTACCCTAGATACTACAGCCAATGGTTCAGCAACCATAACTGTTGCAGATGCCAATGCCAGCGGCGTTGTTGATGCATTTGCAGAAGTAGATGGCATTGAATTGAAAGGAACGCTGAGCGACCTTGATGGTAATCTTACAGACCTAGTGGTTACTGTTGGAGGCAAGGATTATACAGTTGGCAATGGCCTAACAATAAGCGGTAATGATTACAGCGTAATAGTGCCGAAAGATGCCTTGGTAGATGGAGTACATACCGCAACTGTAACTGGTAAGGTTACAGATGAATATGAGAACACACATACTTTCACGGCCAACAAAGAATTTACCTTGAACACAGCTAGCAATGCAAATGTTGCTAGTGATGATAACTCGCTCAATACTGAAGTAGAAGTAAGCGACCTTACATTGCCTGCTGGTTTTACCTTCAAAGATGGCGCAACTTCCTTTGATGCTATTGTAGATGGGCAAAAAATAGGTAGTTTTGAAATTAAAGACGATGCTCTTGTTTTCACTCAAGACACAGCTTTTAAGCATGAGTCAAATAAAGATTCATTTGAAGGCACTGTGAGCCTACCTATTGCTGATGCAGCTGGCAATACCATGTATGTTGACGTTGCTGTAAATATTGGTGACTCTGGCCCAAGTATTGGTGCTGTTGCTAACGTAGCGTATAGTGATAGAACCACACCGATAAGCGGTGACTTTGATATTAAGATGGGTGCTGATGACGGCACTGATTCTAGTGTAGTAGTTACCGTTACTATTGGTGGCAATCAATATAATGTAAAAGTTAATGGTGAATCGCAAGATCTTGGATCCATGGGATCCATTAAATTTGATGCAAGTGGCGAATATACCTTTACTCCTAAAGCTGACTTGGTAGGCAATGTTGAAATTAAGGTAGATGTAAAAGATGCCGATGGCGATAGTACAACACAATCTACCGTTATTTATGACACTCTGCCTGAAACACAAATTAAGATTACCACCGTTGCTAATGTTGATAATACCGTTGATACCAATGTCACAGGTGAGAATTTAACCGCAATAGATCAGCTTGTTATTGCAGGTGCCGTTAGCGGAACCTTTAATCCAGGCGCTACCATAACTGTTATGGTAAATAGCACCGAATATACTACAACTGTAGATAAAGATGGTAACTTTGAAATATTGGCTGACAGAAGTAGCCTATTAGAAGATAAAGACAATAACATTACTGCAAGCATTGTAGACGGCGGTAAAACTTATAATAATGAAGTGGAAGTGCACGTTGACGTAGCTACTGTTGTTACAGTGCAGCCTGGCGGCGATACATTCAAAATAGAAGGGGAAGGTGATACGATCTTTACTAAGGAAAGTCTTGAGCAATATCTAAAAGACAATCCAGAGCAAGACCTACATATTGAAAACCCAGCATCCCAAGGCAACAACCTAAGTAATGTAGATTTTAATACTGGCAATGGTAATGATCTTATCAAGTGGGATAGAAATGCCGATGCAAGCGCTAGGCCATTTTACTCTAACGGTAACAGTACTTTGAATAATATTGACTTGGGTAGCGGTACTGACGAAATCTATATTAATTCTAAGTGGGATGCATTTTATGCTAACAATGGTGGTAAAAACTTAGTTGATATGGGTACAGGTAATGATAAACTAGCTATGCACACTGACGCAACTTCCATCTATTCTGCTGCTGCTAGTGGCCAACACGCTAACAATACTGTGAATATGGGAACTGGTGATGATGTAGTCATTTCAAGGATAGTTGTTCATCATGACAATGGCGATATGGGCAATTCCCTTCTCGCAAGAGTAGAAGGAACTGGCTCAACTTCCAACGTTGTTAATCTAGATGAAGGTAATGATGTATTGTCATTTAGCGTAAGAAATGCCATGCGCACAGATTTTCGTACATCAAGTGGAGATGCTTCTAACGTGATTACTGGTGGTACTGGTGATGATATAATCTCACTCAATGGTAAAATCATTGCTGAGCAAGGTAATGGTGTTTCTCAAAATATTATTGATGGAGATAGCGGAAACCTAGTTAACAATACTCAATATGTATCAGTAGAAGATACCAATGATAATCATGATATCTTAGCCTTAACAAACACTGTTGGTACAGATGAACTCTCCAACCCAGTGGCCAATAACATGAGCTTTACTGGTAAGGCTGATGACCTTGACATGTTTTATGACTTCACTACGCACAAACAAGCCGACATTAAGAATATAGAAGAAGTTCGCTTCGGCTGGGAAAATGACGGCGGAGGTTGGAACATTGTTGATGACGCCACTGATGATTATAATATCGACTTTAGTCAAGTAGCAGCCAATGATGACGGCTCTGGCTTAACCATTATGACTGCCGCTGGTAATGATATCATTAAAGGTACTCAAGGTGATGATATAATCTATGCTGGTGATGGTGATGACATAATCTTCGGTGGTAGTGGGGATACAATAGATGCTGGCACTGGTGATGACTTAATCAATATGTCAGATGTTATTGACTTTAATGATGTTTTGGTAGACGGTGGTGACGGCCTAGACGTACTGCTAGTCGGTGCCAAAGATATACTTAGCGATTTAACAGGCGTTAGCAATATGGAAGTAATCATTGCTGGTGATGTTAAGGGCAACACAACTGAAGAAGTATTTACTGAGCTTGGTATTGCAACCAATGACAAGGGCTATATTGCACTTGACCAAGCTGAATGGGGAACTGGTCAAACTAATGGTAGCTATACTGAGTTCACCAATAGTGACGACATTACTATTTTAATTGAAACTGTTAAACTTGAAAGTGGTAATAGCTAATTAAGCATAATTAATAATCCAAACAAACCCCTTTTGTGTTACGGCGCAAAAGGGGTTTTTTAATGAAAATATATGCATTGTACTGTTTTTCAGCGTCGACTGGATTAGTTCCATTTTGATGCTTATGTTGCATTTGACTTTGGGCTTGGCGTACTGCATAATGCCATTTACTTAATGCAATATTTTAGTAATATATTGATAATATTAATTTTTAATGAAGTTTACAAAGTTTACTTCCTGTTTGTATGGTGGTTGAAAATTTTGGTTAATTTTTTATAAAATTGATTAATTTCTAGGTGTAATAGAATGCAAGAAAAGAAAAATAAAGTGGCAAAGGTACTAATCCCTTTGGCTATGGTCTTGGTGGTTGTTGGGATTTGGTTTTTCCAAAACCAAGCAGAGCAAGCCGTGCAAGCAGAGCAAGCTGCAGTAGATAGTGGGGCATTTCCATTAAATGTAGTTAGTGTTGATGTGGAAAAATTAGCTGAACATAAAATGCCAATTATTGTGGATTTTGGAGCGGATAAATGCATCCCCTGCATTGAAATGGCTCCGGTTTTGGTAAAAGTGAATAAAGCTATGCAAAATAAGGCCATCATACAATTTGTGGATGTGTGGAAAAGCCCTTCAGCCGCAGAAGGTTTCCCTGTGCAAATTATTCCAACACAAGTGTTTATTACTGCTGAGGGTAAGCCCTATGTGCCTAGTAAAGAATTGAGTGAAAGTATGGGCATTGAATTTTTGATGTATGCGAATAAAGAAACCAAGGAACATATTTTTACTGCCCATCAAGGTGGTCTGACCGAAGCCCAAATGTTGGCAATTTTAGCTGATATGGGTGTTAAATAGTGGATGCAATTTTAGCTGATTTATCAAGGCTTATAGTTGAAAGCACTTGGATTGCACCACTTTTGGCACTATTAGCAGGTGTTTTAACCTCGTTCACCCCTTGTGCGCTATCTAGCGTTCCTCTCATTGTGGGCTATGTGGGCGGCACTGGTGGTGAGAATACAAAATCTGCCTTCATGCTGTCCCTCACCTTTGCTGTGGGTTCTGCCATTACCTTTACAAGCCTTGGCATAATTGCCACAGTGGCTGGTAGCTTAATGGGCACGGCCTCTACTTGGTGGTTCATGTTTCTAGGTGTGCTTATGCTACTTATGGCCCTGCAAACTTGGGGTTTATATGAAATTATACCATCAAGTTACCTATCATCAAAAAATACAAAAAAAGGCTACTTGGGGGCTTTGATTGCAGGAATTTTGGGGGGCATCTTCTCATCCCCTTGCTCAACTCCAGTGCTCATTGCCTTACTTGCGGTGGTTGCAAGCAAGGGTAGCTTTGCTTGGGGTATTATTCTCTTATTACTGTATTCCATAGGGCATGGTATTCTTGCTGTAATTTGCGGGACATCCGTTGGTTTTGTACAAAAATTATCTCAAAGTGAGCGCTATGCTAGCGTGAGCAATGTATTAAAAATTATCATGGGTGCCATGATGTCACTTATTGGTTTTTATATGTTTTATTTGGCGTTTTAAATATGCTGCTTGGTCGTACGTCCTGTACGACACAAGCTCTCGCAAGCGTCGTCTACGCATGAAGTGAATTCATGCTTGCCTTTGGCTTGCTCCCCTGCGGGGCTAGCCCACTGCCTGTGGGCTTATTACCATATACCGCTTGGTCGCATGTCTTCTCTTAAAAAAAGCTAATAATTCGTTGAAAAATGGTTAGATGTTAGGAAGTGGAATTTTTTTGCATAAGCTACAATCGCTCAATGAGGCCTTGCACAGCCCGAACCACAGCTTGTGTGCGGATATGCTCACGGCTACCTTGAAAATGAAAAAGCCTTGCAGATGTAACCCCTAATACACTAAAGCCAATCCAAACCGTGCCCACAGGCTTTTGCTCAGTGCCGCCACTTGGCCCAGCAATGCCAGATATGCTAACACCAACCTTAGCAGAAAGTTTTGTGCATGCGCCATCTGCCATGTGCATAACGCATTCACCGCTCACAGCCCCATGCTCTATTAAAATCTGCTCTGGTACGTTTAACTGTGCCATTTTTACTTCATTGGCATAGGCTATAATCCCACCACAATACCAAGCTGAAGCGCCTGGCACTGCTGTAATACATGCGCCAAGTAGCCCAGCCGTGCAAGACTCAGCCGTTGCGAAGGTCAAATGGCGTTGCATAAGCGTATGTCCAAGTTCAGTTAGTGCAACACCTAGCATGGGGGGCAGGGTAAGTAATGGTAGCATATTATTATCCTAAAGTTGTTAAAATATTCTACATTGATTACTGAAATGATGAGCCTGAGCAAATGCTAATTTAAGGGATACGCTATCTGGCTATTTATTTCAAGCTACCACTTGGCTCAATGTTTGCAATATGTCTTGCCATGGATATTTATAATATAAACGCCGTCACTATTTTGAGCTTTTTGCTTACGTTTATGCGCATAAGCATAGTGATGTTCTTGTTACCTATATTTTCGTCTGAGCGAATTCCCATGCAAGTTAAGGCCGCAACAACTATTGTTTTAACGCTTGGTCTATGGCCTAATTTATCATTGCCAGGTACTGCTATGCCTGCGCACCCATTTGATTTATTTATTCTTTTTGCTAATGAATTGGTTCTTGGTTTGGTGCTTAGTATGTGCATCAACTTTGTATTTATGGGCATTCAAGCTGGCGGTGAGTTATTTGGTTTTCAGATGGGCTTTACCATGATTAGCTTTGCAGATCCATTAACAGGCAATCAAACTGGTATTACAGCCTTCTTTTTATGGATGGTCGCAATTTTGACATTTCTGGCCCTAGATGGGCATTTGTATATGATTAGGGCTTTTGCTTTTAGTTTTCATCTTGTGCCAGCAGGTGGTTTAATTCTTAGTGAGTTATTGTTGACTGAAGTGCTTGATTTGTCAGCACAAATGTTTGTTGTTGCTGTAAAGATTGCCGCACCAATCATGGTTGCATTATTCATGGTGGAGCTTGCCCTTGCCCTTGTAAATAGAACCACACCACAGATTAATATTATGGATATTGGCTTTCCTGTAAAGATTGGGACTGGCTTTTTGTTTCTTGGGATAATGTTAGTTATGATGTCGGAATTTATGTCAAATTACATGTTAACACTTGACGTAATGCTTGCAAATATAATGCGTATTGCAAGCCCTATTATAAATTAATGACCAGTGCATCATTATGCATCGGTCTTTGGCTTCAAATTTGCAGTACAAACTTGTGTTATTGGCGAAAACAAGTTTTTGAGTAGTAATAAGCGGGAATCAATTGCTTTAAGAGGAAGCAAAGAGCTCCCAAAGCCTTAACTTTCGGTTGCATTAACTAGCGTTAAGGTAAAAATCCTCCGCAGAATAAATTTGCAGGAATTTAATTAAGGATACATCATGTTTGGTAAGCAGGCAGATCCAAGTAAAACCGAAGAAGCTACCCCCAAACGCGTCAATAAACAGCGTGACGAGGGTAACGTACCAAAATCACAGGAAGCAAGTAAATTTGTTAGTTTGCTTGCTGGTCTTCTTGGTTTATATTTATGGATTGAAACTATGGGCGCAGAGGTGATGAGTTTATTTCGTTATTTCTTAAGTCGTTCTTTTGAGTTTCAGGCTGATCCAGAATCTGTATATGCTTTAATTATTTGGATTTCATTATACCTTGCCAAAATTATGTTACCAATTTTGCTTTTCCTTGGTGTTTGTGCATGGTTGTGCATGCGTTTGCAGGTTGGCAGCCTGTGGACAACTAAGGTTTTTAAGCCAAAGCTTGAGAGGTTTAATGTTGTTAAGTCATTGAAACAAATGTTTATGTCCCCACAAACTGCATTGCGTTTATGTAAAAGTATAATGCTTTCATTAGTTATTGCCATGGTTCCTGTAATTATTCTTAGTCAAGAATATGTCAATTTTTTGCCTATGTTTTATGAGGATGCGTCAGGAGTTTTAGCCTATATGCTAGATACTGGTTTTACCATGGTATATTACACGCTTATACCAATGTCAGCCATTGCTGGTTTTGACCTTTGGCAAAGTCGTTTTGCTTATTTTGAAGGCATAAAAATGACCAAGGATGAGGTAAAAGATGAACGTAAACAAGCAGATGGTGACCCAGTAATTAAACAACAACAGCGCCAAAAAATGATGGAACAAATGGCAAGGCGTATGCTGCAAGACGTACCTAAGGCTGACGTGGTAATTACCAACCCAACTCACATAGCCATAGCCATAAGTTATAATGTTCTTGAAGCACCAGCCCCAATTATTCTAGCAAAAGGTGCTGATCATATGGCTGAAAAAATTAAAGAAGTTGCTCGTGAGCATAATGTGCCCATACGTGAAAATGTACCTTTGGCACGGGCTTTGTATAAGAGTGTAG
>CAYJCI010000023.1:14285-17501 GCA_964368595.1 uncultured Desulfovibrionaceae bacterium | reverse complement strand
CACCACAAAGAATGGATGCGCCACGCTCGTCACCAATGCGAAGTGCTTGAGGCATGGTGTTGATACAGTGCATGCAGCGTACGCATTCGGCGGTGTTGATGCTAACTTTAGAACCGTCATATGAGAATGCACGGCCTGGGCAAAGGTCAACTACTTCTTTTTGAATGTCAAAAGCACCCCAATCGCCTTGGGCGTGGGCGCCAGCGTTAGGTGCAATTTCACCAGCAGCGTAGGCTTTTACTTTTTCTTGATCGATTTTGATGTCGTCCTTCCAAGTACCAACTACAGCAAAGTCAGAACGGGCCATAGCGGCTACGCAGCCGTTAGGACAACCGTCAAACTTAAACTTAAATTTGTAAGGGAAGGCTGGACGGTGTAGTTCGTCCTGATAGTCCATGGTAAGCTGATAGCACATATCTTGCGCATTGTAGCAAGCATATTCGCAACGGCTTTGGCCCATGCAGGATTCAGGTGTACGTAGGTTAGAACCAGAGCCACCAAGGTCAACGTCCATGTTGTGGGTCAATTCAAAGAAAATTTCTTCAAGTTGAGGAGTTTGGGTACCAAGAAGTACGATGTCACCGGTTGAACCGTGCATGTTGGTTAGACCAGAACCGCGTAAATCCCAAATGTCACACAAGTCACGCATGAACTTGGTGGTGTAGAATTTACCAGCAGGCTGAGCTACACGAACGGTATGGAAGTGAGCAACGCCTGGGAACATTTCAGGTTGGTCACAGTAACGACCGATAACGCCGCCGCCATAACCAAACACGCCAACGATACCGCCGTGCTTCCAGTGAGTTTCACCGTCATTGTAAGAAAGTTCAAGTACCCCGAGCAAATCCTCTGGGCAGCTTTGAGGAATTTGGTAATCCAAACCCTTAGCATTAGTTGCCCGAGAAGCTGCTTCTAGCTTGATGTCGGACACGAAGCTGGGCCACGGCCCGGATTCGAGCTGGTCCAACTTGGGGGTTGCATGTTTCGCCATTGCCTTACCTCCACATTTTTTATAAGTATTACGGCTTTTTTTTGCCGTTTTTTGTTTCCTAGCATCGCTTTTGATGGAAGGAAAAACCTTTTTCATATGTTTTAAGGTGTTTACCTTAAAAACGTATCCACTTTGCACACTCCATTTGAAAAGGCAATTGCAGGAGCGTAGCGGACACAGAAAATCTTTAACCTATTCCAAACACAAACACAAGCACATTCTTACTTTTATGTTTTAAAAGAAAACTTTGCCTTAAAAAGCTTTTATTCGTTTATAGTTATGTGAAATTTAACACTAGCTCCATGGCTTTTGAATGTGGCTTTTGAAGTATGAAAAGATGTGAGTATACAAAGCTATGCATTGATATGTTGCTCTTAAAACTGTGGCGGTACTTGGGTTTTTTAAAAAGTGATTTATCATGCCTTTAGCCGAATACCTTTAAATTCGCTGATTCAAAAAATAATTATCTTGATATTTATTTAACAAGCTTGCTTCTTGGTGCTAACCTTTCCCTTGTTTTTTGGTCAAGCGTTGGCTAATATAGCTTGAGTAACAGCTAAAATTTAAAATACGAGGCTAATATGAAAGATGATAGAGGCATTTATTACCACCCAAACCCTGCAGACACCAAGGCTCGCATGTATGTTCGCCGCGGTGGAAATGATGAAATCGAGTTTCGCCTATGGCAGCTTGACCATGAAGAGGTTTGGGAAAAGCACGAATGGTTGCCTGCATCTGTTATTCGTGAAGCTGCCGCCATGTATAAGAAACTAGGACGTGGTGAGCAAGGCTCAGACCCCATGAAGCTATATGATACAGCCGTTGCAAATGCTTTGCTTAAGGAAGATGCATAATGAATGATGCATGGCGCGTGAAAAAGCGTGATGTATTTATCCGTGATATTGTAAGGGATTACTGTAAGGTTCACATTATTTTAAGTGATCAATCAGCTCGCTTTGCTCATTCTGGCACAATATCTTACGCCGTTTTAAATGAACTTTTGGGCGATGTTTTGCGCAAAGGCGTTTTGTGGCGTTTGAAGGATGCTGCGCATCATATTTTCAGGACGCATCCTGATGAGCAAAATGTTAATATACCATCTGAACCATTAGCAGAAATGCTTGATTGGTGTGTTGGCTATACTTTCCATGAATGTGTGAAGTTAAAAGAAGATGCTTTTCAGCGTCAGCACTATACGAATAGACTTTTGCAATTACAAAATAATAGCAATAAATACAGTGATATATTAAATGCACTTATGCCTTTTACTCAACAAACGCATGAGAGCATTAATAGGGAGATGCAGCGCATTATTGGCGTTTTGGAACGTATTTGCGAATTATTGTTGTTGTTTTTGGTTAATCATGGGGACAATGGGCATGTGGCAAGACTCTTGGTTGAAGATTCAAAACTTGTGCAAAAAAGCTTTGGGCAAAATTTTGATAAGCTTCTTACTGCATTATATAATGATGCACCAGCCAAACGCTATTTAATTGCATTGCAATTAACCTTGGATAATGGACACATTCAAAAAGCTGAAAATATTATGGCTAAAGCTGAAGATGATCATGCCCCTGCTGATATAATCGATGAGATGAAGGCGCTTATAGCAACAAGCTTGGAGCAATCTTCATGATTTGGGTAAAGTCAGGTTCATGTAGGCATATGTTTTTTGTGCTGTGCTGTGTGGGGCTTATGCTAAATTTAATCTCTTGTTCAACTAAGCCCACAAGCCAAGTCACAAAAACAGCTCCCTACACCGTAAGAGGGCAAAAATATTACCCATTACAAACTGCGGAGGGTTTTGTGGAGGAGGGGATTGCCTCATGGTATGGCCCTGGATTTCATGGTAAGCTCACCGCCAATGGTGAAACCTACAATCAAAATGCCATGACTGCCGCCCATAAGCTTTTACCCCTTGGAACAAGGGTTAAGGTGACCAATTTAGAAAACGGTAAATCCGTGGTTTTAAACGTTAACGACCGTGGCCCATTCTTACATGACAGGGTTATTGACGTATCTAAAAGAGCGGCACAAAGGCTTGATATGTATGACCAAGGCGTAGCCAGAGTACGCATTGTGGCTATAGGCTCATATTATACCAATTCAAAATTTAAGGTAAGCCCAGCCACAGCGGCTAGTGCGGCAGGTGTTGTTTATGCCGCCAGTTCTGGTGCAAGCTCTGGTGCAAGCTCTAGTTCCAGTTCTGCAGGTTCATCTAGCTC
>CAYJCI010000023.1:0-14185 GCA_964368595.1 uncultured Desulfovibrionaceae bacterium | reverse complement strand
CTGGTGCAAGCTCTGGTGCAAGCTCTAGTTCCAGTTCTGCAGGTTCATCTAGCTCCTCCCGTTCTGCTAGCTCTGCCAGCGCCTTAGCAGAAGCTAAAAAATCACGTGTATTAAATGATGATGGTCAAATACCGGACGAGTTAAAATATTTGTTTGAAGAAGAAGGCAGCGGCCCAATAGCCACTAGCCCTTCAGCCATGCCAGAGCCTGAGCAAGTTGTAGAAGATATGGCCCATGCAGCAAAAGATGCCGCAGTGCAAGCTGTTGGCGCAAGTGAGGCTGTGCAGGCGGTGGAGGATGTATTTTCAGGCGAAATTCAAGAAAATTTCCCAGCCACTGGGGATTTTTATGTTCAGGTAGGCGAATTTACAGTAAAGAAAATGGCCTCTCTTTTGGCAAGCAAGCTTGAAGATCAAGGCTATCCTGCCAGATCCTATAAAGAACCTGCCCAAACTTTGTGGCGTGTACGTATTGGGCCTTGGAGTAGTGCAGATAAGGCTAGGGAATTTCTGCCAAAATTTGCATCACAATTTACAGAAGCTACTATTGTTTGGGCTACTCCCAAGCGTTAATTATCAGTTAAAAACAATTGCTACTACGCCACACTGCTTTCTTGCTTGGCAAATTTGAGGAATTTTTCAGCCAGAACTGCGGGGGCAATATTTTGCGTTGCCAAGTTTGAAAGTTGCATGCAAGAGCTTTCATTCATGGGCTTACTTGTGTTTGCGCAATTTAGCTCCTTTTCAAAAGCTTGGCGTAATAGTTGAAAAGATTCTTCCACCTCTGGGTAATTATTATCTTCGCGCCAAGGTAGGCGTAACTCTTGCTTCCAAGCTTTGCCTTTGTGTGAAACCAGCTCAATGCGGTAGTACCCCTTATATTCTGGGCTATTAGCTCTTTCAAATTCATGTGGGTAGCAATGGCCCTGCCAAGGCTCAATGGGCTCAGGGATGGTGGATTGCACAAGAATTGGGGGGAGGGCTAGCTCCTTTTCAAAATTTTCAATAACAAACGAATAGGTAAGCACAGGGCGGAAGTTGCCGCGTTTTTTAGTTATAGTCCATTCAATTTTCATACAAACTCCTATTTCATTATGCTGTATTTATTGTTCAAGTTGAATTACTTCCCCAAATGGTGGTGGGCTTTTAGGTTGCTTTGTGGAAATCCATAAAACTGGATAGTTTGGTTCCTCAGGAAATAAATTACATTCAAAGTCGGTAAACCAAAGCAGGCAAGCTGGTTGTATATTTTCCTGCTCAAGGTAGTTTGGTATATTTTTATAGCTTGTGCCGCCAGCACCTTGAACTGATAGGCGTAGTGGCCTATCTGCTCTTGAATAATGGTCATGCCTATGCACCTTTACATCGTGGTACATGATGAATAAATTTGTGTCGTAACTCTCTAATATATTTTCAAGTTCAGTACAAAAAGTGGCAAGCAAATTATTATCAACTGAACCGGAAGCATCAATGGCAAGAGCCATGGTTGGTATGCGTGGTTCTTTGCGAGAGGGCAGATAAATATCTTGGGAAATATAGCGGCGGTTAGGCATGGACCATGAATAATCGCCATCATTACAACTTTCTAAAAACCGTTGTAAAAGCACTTGCCAATCAATCTTTGGGCGGATTAAACCATGATAGAGCCTTAGTAAGCCTTGGGGGATGTCACCATGCCCCTCGGCGCTATGCATGGCTTGGCTTATTTGGATTAGCGAATCTTGCTCAGCTTGCCTTTTGTTTTTTTCATGCTCGCTATTTAGTTGAGGGTGGTCTTTAATCTCGCCAAAAAAATCCGATTGTGAGTTTTTATTACCTTGCTCATGTTCGGTACTGCTTGGATTGGTGCCTGCTTTTACTTGGTCTTGGCCTTCGCCTTGTTCAGTGGCGGAATTTTTTTTATCTTTATTTTCAATTTCATTTTGGCCTTGCTCTAAATTATCACCATCTCCGCTTGAAGCATCATCGACTTTGTCAGTTTTTTCTGCAGTTAAGGCGCTTTGTGCGCCACCGTGTACATCATGCTCATCATCGATTTTTGATAGGCAAATATAGATGGCATCAACGCTCATGTCATCGTAGGTCTTGTCATAACTTTGCATACTTTCAGGCAGTGTGAATCCAGCTTCTTGCATTAATCCTGCAATGGCAAAGTCACAAGCTTTGTTCCACAATTTTTCATCACGTCCATTACGTCTTATATGATGGTTGCAAGCAATATGTAATATTTCATGGGCTTGTGCTGCAATAATATGCTGAGGTTCAAGGGCAGAAATAAAATATGGATTATAGGCAAGGGTTTTGCCGTCAGTCCAAAGGTTTGGGCAATCTTTATCTGCAGTTAGTTGCAGTTTTAAGGCTAATGAGCCAAAGAATGGATGAGAGAACAAAAGCTCAGACCTTGCTTTTTGCATACGGCGTGCGGCTTCTTCCTCCATACTAATTAAGTCAGCATTATTTGGTACTGTTTGGGTATTCATTGGCATAAATACTACATAAGTACATGGGCATTTTTTTGAGCCCAGTCATTAAAGGCGCCTGTGTGTACTAGATTTTCATCCTTACAAACAGCTGTTCTTAAAAGTAATACTGAAAATTCCGCAGGCATTCTCAATGCATACTCCACAACTTTATCAATATTTTGCGTATTTGTTTTTCCACCTAATGCTTCGCATAGCGCATAAAGAGTTGCTGGCTCGCTCGGCACGTCGATGCTTGAAGGCTTGGCAATGATGTTTTCAACTGTGGGTAAATCTCGCCATACTCGTAAAAAACCCATAAATTCTGTGGCTGCACTCATGCCTACAGTGCCTTGAAATAATTCAAATTCAACTGATTCATGGACTGATGCATTTAATATGCGTGACATAAATTCCCATGAACGAGGCGAGGCAAAGGCTTTGGCAGAGTGCTGTGGGTCAAAGTCATGGATAAGGCTTGGCCTAAAGCGTAAGAAGGCTAGTATTTCTGGGCGAATGTTAGATTTTTCGGCCCAGATTAGCCAATCATCCACAGAAGTTTGCATGTCAATGTGCACCATTCTATTGGCAAGTGCTGTGGGCATTCTGTGGGTTACTGAGCGGTCCCTCTCGCCATTGCCTGCTGCAATCACTGTCCAGCCATCTGGTAAAATGTATTCACCAACGCGCCTGTCGAGAACCAATTGATAACACGCAGCTTGTACTAACGGAGGGGCGGAATTTAACTCATCTAAAAAAACAATGCCATTATCAGTACAGCTTGATTTGGGTAAGAATGATGGAGGACACCATGAAGTCTGCCCATCATTACTTATTTTGGGCAGGCCGCGAATATCAACAGGGTCAAGCAATACGGCTCGTATATCAATTAATTTAAAGTTTTTTTCCTTAGCGACTTGTGAAACAATTTGGCTTTTACCAATGCCTGGTGAGCCCCATATAAATACTGGTTGTTTAATGTCTATAAGTGTGTGCAGTGATGATATAACTTGTTGTGGGTTCAAATTAAAGCTCCTTAAGTTAATAACCAAATGCTTAGCTGCCTTGTAGCAAACGCATCTAATTTCTAAAGAGCTTTTTAAAGTATTTGATAATAAATGTCAATTTCATTTAAAATTTATTGGCTAATGCATAACTGTGATTTTAATGCTTGTTTAATAAATTTAGCCAAAAAAAGCCCTCTGATTAAAATACAGAGGGCTTTTGAAAGTCTGCGTTAATTAGCCGACGCTGAAAAACAGTTAAAGCAAATTTTTCATCAACTAATTAAAGTTATCTGCCAATTTTCAAATCTTCCCAATATTGTTCATATATTTTTTGAGATTCGCCAATGCCTTGAGTAAACTCGCTATTAACTAAATTCTCCTTGGTGGGGAAGATTAGATTGCTCTTGCTATAATCTTTGCTAAGCAATGCCCTCACACCAGTGTTGGGGGTGGAATAATTATATTCTTGCACACAAAGGGCAGCAATGTCTGGGCGTAGCATGAAGTTAATAAAGGCGTGGGCCTCTTCAATTTTTTCTGCACCAGAAGGTATAACAAAGCTATCAACCCAAAGTGGGGCTCCGTCTTTTGGGTAGATGAAAACTAGGTTTGGATTTTCGGCTTGTGCAATAAATGCATCACCATTCCAAATCATACCTGCGGCAACTTCCTCACTAATAAGGGCTTGCTTTGCAGCAGTCACGTCAAAAATGCGAACGGACTCCTTTAGTTTAGCTAGCCAATCAAAAGCTACCTTGATTTCAGCTTCATTGGTGGTGTTAACTGATGCACCAGTTGCTTTAAGGGCTGCGCCAAAGGTGTCGCGTAAATCGTCAGATAATAGTAACTTACCCTTAAATTCTTCACGCATAAGGTCATTCCATGAAGTAATGCTAGCAGGGTCAACGGCATTTTTATTTACCATAAAGCCTTGCACACCCCACATGTATGGGATGGAATAATCATTTTTTGGATCAAAATTTTGGTTTAATACGAAGGCATCAAGGTACTTCATATTGGGCAATTTTTTCTTGTCAATTTTGGAAAGTAATTGATTTTGTTGCATTAAGGTCACGAAGTATGTGGACGGCACAACAACGTCATAGCCTTTACCATTTAAAAGCTTTAATTTTGCATACATGGCCTCATTGGATTCGTAGGTTGTATATACAATATTAATGCCTGTTTCTTCAGTAAATTTATCAAGCACTGATTGTGGAATGTATTCAGACCAGTTGTAAACATTAATTGTTGTCGCAGAGCTTAGGTTAGCTGTGAAGAGAATAAGTGCAAAAGAAAGAGCTAAGGTAAATTTTTTCACTTTACGTTTTCCTTTTGTTAAATTGTTAAAAATTTAATTATTTGTTTAAGTTGGGTTCAGTATGTGCTTTTTTGAAAACTTGAATTATCCACCAAGCAGTAAAAACCACCACCACAGTCAGCAAAAACATTACAGCAGAAAGAGCATTAATATCAGGCTTCATGCCAAGCCTTACCATGGAGTAAATTTTTAATGGTAAAACTTCATATGACGGCCCAGTTACGAAAAAGCTAATGAGAACATCGTCCATTGCTAATGTAAATGCTAAAAGCCAACTAGCAAAAACCGCAGGCATAATCAAGGGCAAAATTATATGATAAAATGCTTGCCACTCAGTGGCTCCAAGGTCTCTTGCGGCTTCCACTAAACTTTCGTCAAATTCGGACATTCTGGCAAGGACTGTAATCGTTACAAAAGGTAAGCATAAAGTTGTATGCGCCATTAATAATGTTGAAAATCCAAGCTCAATGCCAATGGCAATAAAGAATATGAGCAAGGATATACCCATAACAATATCTGGTGAAACCGTTAAAATGTAAACTGAACCATATAATATCTTTTGCCCAAAAAACTTATAACGATGCAAGGCCATAGCAGCCAAGATGCCAAGAATGGTGGCAAAGGTGGCGGCAAGGGTTGCAACGGTAATGGAGTTAAATGCTGCATCTAAAAGGCTTGTGTTATCAATGAGCATTTCATACCATTTTAAGGTGAAGCCGCGCCAATCGGTTGAGTAGCGGGCTGTATTGAATGAATATACAATAACAATAAAAATGGGTAAATATAAAAAAACATATACCAACCAAAGCCAAATTTTTGCAAGGGTGCGCATTATAAGCCTCCCTCATCAATCATTTGTTGGTGGTGTGATAAGCGTTTGGTGCTTAGGCGATAGATACCAAGCATAAGAATTAACAATATACTTAAAAATGTACTTGCCGCAGCGCCAAGGGGCCAATCTCTTGCCACAAGAAATTGATTTTTAATGAAGTTTCCAAGTAATAAGCTTTTTGCACCACCAAGTATTTCGGTAATGTAAAATGCCCCAAGTGAGGGCAAAAATACCAGCATGCTACCTGCAATAATGCCTGGCAGGGTTAGGGGTAGGGTAACATGCCAAAATGTGCGTATGGGGCCAGCGCCTAAGTCACGCGCGGCCTCGCCCATGCGTGGGTCGAGTTTTTCAATGCTTGCATATAATGGCAAAATCATAAATGGCAAAAATGTATAAACAATGCCAGTAAATATGGCAAAATTGCTATACATAAGCGATATTGGTTGTGAGGTGAGCCCGCACCACATTAAAAATGAACTAATTATGCCATTGGCTTTTAATAAGGCAATGAGAGCATAGGTTCTTATTAGTGAATTTGTCCAAAATGGTATGATAATCAAAAGCATAAGCCAAGGTTTGACCTTTTTACTCGCTCTTGCCATGCAGGTAGCAAAAGGGTAGCCAAGTAATAGGCAAATCCCCGTACTTATAAAGGCAATCCATAATGAATCCCAGAGTATAATGCTATATTTGGGGTCAAATAGGTGTAGGTAATTTTGCAAGGTGAAGACTGGAACCACAAAGTCCGTTTCCCCGCGCTCAAGCACAGTCATTACAAGCAGGCCTAAATTTGGCAAAAGTACAAAGATACCAAGCCAAAGTGAGGTTATGCCAATGCTGAAAAACCGAAGAGAGTTAGTCTTCTTCATTAGGCAACACCACTTCCCAGCCGCTAACCCATGTAACATAAACTGGCTCATCTGGAGTGTAGTCAATGTCTATGGCGTCTTCATCAAAAAATTCAGCACCAACTAGGGGGGTCCCGTCTTCTTGTAGGCGTACATGAATATCAACAGTAGCGCCCTTATAAACGCTATCATCAATTTTGGCGCGCAAGGTTGGGCCTTCTGGGCGCTCCTCAAATTCATGATAAATACGCAAATCTTCAGGACGTATCAAAACTTTAACCAAGTCACCTTCGTTAAAATCACGCTTACTTGGCACTGGAAAAACAGTATCGTGCACTAAAACATCATAGAGTGAATTTTCGTGTTTTTTCACAATTTTTCCAGGGAGTATGTTGATTTCACCAACGAATTTAGCAACATATAAATTTGAAGGGTCTTCGTAAATATCTTGTGGGCGGCCAATTTGTGAAATTTTGCCATTATCCATCACAACTACACGGTCAGACATGGCAAAGGCTTCTTCTTGATCGTGAGTTACAAAGATAAAAGTAATGCCCAAATTCCGCTGCAATTGCTTAATATCACGCTGCATTTGCGAACGTAGCTTGTAATCCAAAGCAGAAAATGGCTCATCAAGCAATAATACTAATGGCTCATTAACAATAGCACGCGCAAGGGCAACACGTTGCTGCTGCCCACCAGAAAGCATAGATGGCTTGCGCTCAGTTAAATGCTCAAGATGTACCATTTGCAAAATTTCATGCACGCGGGTTTTGATAATGGCTTTGTCCATCCTTTGCATGCGTAAGCCAAATGCTACATTTTCAAAGACATTCATGTGAGGGAACAAGGCGTAATTTTGAAAAACAGTATTTACTTGCCTAAGCTCTGGTGGTGTTTTGCCCATGTCTTTACCAGCAATGAGCACTTGCCCACTATCTGGCTTTTCAAATCCAGATAAAATACGCAAAATCGTAGTCTTACCACAACCTGAAGGGCCAAGTAGTGTTAAAAATTCACCATTATTTATGGTAAGGTTAATGCCGCTTAGAGCCATATGCCCGTCATAGCTTTTCACAAGATTCTGTAATTCAATAAGTGGTGTTTGCTGGTTCATCACTCTCCAACGTAATAGGTATTATAGTTAATTAAAATTTACAGTTATAAATGATTAACGAACAAAGTTCGTCTAGTACAGATGACAAACCCCACTTAGTGGCGTTTGTGCCGCCAACGCAAGCAAAGCTTGCGGGCAGAAAGCACGAAAATCAGTAATTAACGGGCAAGCAAAGCTAGCCCTATTTCTGATTTATCGGGGTGCTGACTTTGTCAGCACTATTTAACGAACAAAGTTCGTCTAGTACAGATGACAAACCCCACTTAGTGGCGTTTGTGCCGCCAACGCAAGCAAAGCTTGCGGGCAGAAAGCACGAAAATCAGTAATTAACGGGCAAGCAAAGCTAGCCCTATTTCTGATTTATCGGGGTGCTGACTTTGTCAGCACTATTTAACGAACAAAGTTCGTCCAATGTCTTGTTTCTTGCTCAGGCATAGGAATTTTGCCCTTAGCTAGGTCAATGCACTTCATTAACCAAGCCATATTACGACCAAGCACACGCATGGTTTGCAGGCCTTCTAAATCCTCTGCCACTTCTGATGGCATATTACCATGCACCATATTCCAATATTGTGACGAAACTATGGGCATCTCTGCTATGGTGAAAAATTTATTTAAGCAGTCAATGGCGGCTGTGGAGCCTGCTCGTCTGCAGCTAACTATGGCTGCACCTGGCTTATAGGCATAAGGTGCTGATTTATAGTAAAACATGCGGTCAAGAGCTGCACAAAGGGAAGGATTAGGCGCTGCATAATAAACTGGTGAGCCAACAACTAGGCCGTCACTTTCCTTCATAATTTCAATCCACTCGTTAATTGGATCATCCTTAAATATGCAAAGCCCAGTTTCTATGCATTTATTGCAGGCAATACAACCGCGAACAGCAGTTTTGCCAATACTTACGATTTGAGTTTCAATATCTAAAGAGTTTAGGGTGTTTGCAACTTCTGTTAAGGCTGTCATTGTGCAGCTGTTTTTACGTGGGCTACCGTTAATCAATAAAACTTTCATGGTTTTTCCCTTGTGTAAGATGGTTTATTAATTCTTATCTATTCACTAATGTAAAGCGATACAGCAAAAAATGCAAATTTAGTTTTTGATAATGAAAATCTTAATCAAATTTAACAAAATTTCGCACATTATTGCCAAGCAAGCAGAGCACTTCATATGTAATTGTGCCCCATGTTGTTGCAAGTTCCTCAATGCTTATGCCATTGGCGTCAGGGCCATTAAGTAGCCAAGCTTGTTTGGGATTTTTGTTTTGCATCTTAGTAATATCTGCTGCAATCATCTGCATAGCAACACGGCCAACGAGCTTTGTACGCATATTTTCAATACAAACTTCTGCTTTATGGCTAAGGCCTCTTGAAAAACTATCTGCATAACCACAGGCAATTATTGCAATATCTAAATCATTTTCTGCTACAAAGCTATGCCCATAGCCAAGGCCCTGCCCTTTTTTTAGTTTGCGAGTTGTAAGAATGGGTGCACTAAGCCACATGCTTGGCAAAAGGCCCTCTATGCTACTTTGAAGTGTTGTATTGTGGAACGGATTACAACCATATAAAGCAATGCCTGGGCGGCAAATGTTTGGCCCAATTTGCGCCGTTATGTCTTTTGCAAAAATAGTCCCTGCAGAATTTGCAAGTGATGCTGCAATATTAGGCCAAATGGCACGTAATGATTTTAACATCTTACCAAAAAGCTCGCCTTGCTTTTTAATTTCTTCTTTAACATTTTCAGTATCGCCAGAATGTAAGTGCGACATGGCAAGCACTGGCATAATGTTTGGTAATGACTGTAAGTTTTTGATAACAGCATCAAGCTCATCTTCATTAAAACCAAGCCTAGCCATGCCACTATTGCATTTTATGGCAATGGGTAGTGGGCTGGTAACTGATTTTAATAATTCAAGTTGCTCTTGCGTGTGAATTAGTGGAATAATACCATTATCAATACAGAGCCTTACATCTTGTGTAGTTAAGGGGCCGAGTAAATTTAATATTACTACATTATTAATATGCTCGCCTAAGCCTTCGCGCAAGGCAAGGCACTCTTGCACACTACCTGATGCAAACATTTGTGCACCATTTTTTATCAAAGCATGAGCTGCTTCAATTTGGCCATGCCCATAAGCATCAGCCTTAATAACAGCTAGCTGACTTGGCCAAACAAAGCCGTCAGCATGATTTTTACCAAAATGTGTGGGTAGGTTTGCTTTAGCAAAAGCTTGATCTTCCGCAGCTTTGGCAATGTTTGATAATTTTTGAAGTGCATTGAAGTTATGACAAATTCTTTGCAAATCAATGTGTGCAATGGGTAAATGTAGTGGATGTTTTGGCATATAATTCTCGATAAGTGATGTATTCATAAATTGCTTAATGCGAAGATAATACTTTGGCAAGGAAAATCATGCTGTAAATCTGATATTGCTCATTTTTTTGGGCTAGTGTTTTGCATTTATCTGGTATAGTGTGCTTGTGCAAGTAATTTTGGCCTTTATTAAGGAATGTTAATTTTATGCAAAATACAAAGCAAATTCGTAAATCCAGCTCGCTATTTTCACGAGTTTTTCCCTTTATGGATGATTTACGAAATGCCACAAGCAAGTCACTTAAAAGTGATTTAATGGCAGGTCTTTCAGTTGCCCCAATAGCAGTGCCGCAGGTCATGGGCTATGCTGTTATTGCAGGTTTGCCACCACAATATGGCTTATATGCTATGACTTTTGCTGTAATGGTTGCTGCTTTGTGGGGTTCTTCTCGCTTCTTGGTGGCAGGGCCAACCAATGCCATATCCATAGTACTTTTTGCAACTGTTGCCCAAGCAAGCATTGGTGGCGTTGTGCTTTCTGATTTACCTGTGCAGGAAATGCTGCCCTATATTTTTGCCATTGGCCTTTTAGCAGGGCTTATTCAAGTGGTAATGGGGCTTGCAAGGCTTGGTAGCCTCGCCAATTATATTTCTCATGCTGTTATGGTGGGCTTTAGTACAGGGGCAGCTTTACTAATATTTTCTGGGCAGTTGAAGAATATTTTAAATATTGAAATTAGTGGTGCAAATTTCTTTGGTGCCATATTAAAAACCATTCAAAATATAGGTGATATTAGCTATTTAAGTCTTGCACTAGGACTTTTAAGTATAGCCGTAATTGTGTTTTGTAAGCGCATATCTGCGCGTATTCCGGCATACTTAGTGGCTCTAATTGTATCTTCATTGGTGGCGTATATATTTAATTTGCAAAGTAAGGGGCTTGCCTTTGTTTCGCCCATACCGGCTGGGCTGCCGCCGCTTTCCATGCCCAAGGCTTTGAGTCTTGATATTTTAAGGGATATTTTTAACCCAGCCCTTGCCATTGCCATGCTTGCTACGGTAGAATCCATAACTATTGGTAAAAGTTTAGCAAATTTGAGTAATACGCGTATTCATGCCAGTAAAGAATTAGTGGGCCAAGGGCTTGGTAACATGGTTTCCGCTTTTACTTCTGGCATTCCTGGTTGTGGCTCATTTTCTCGTAGTTCACTAAATTTTGCATCTGGCGCAACTAGCAGATTTGCATCATTTTTCACTGGCCTTATTACTTTACCAATTATTGTATTTTTTGCACCCCTTGCTGATAACATCCCCATGGCCGCCCTTGCAGGTATACTAATATACATTGCTTATAAGGCCATTGATGTGCACTCCATCAAGCTTTGCCTTGTGGCAACTAAGGTTGACCGTTTTGTGTTTTTAGTGACCATATTTGCCTGCTTGCTTATTGATTTAGAAAAGGCTGTGTTTTTAGGGGTATTACTCTCCCTTGCCTTAATCATTTATAAAGAAGCACACCCACGCGTTAAATGCCTACAAAAAGAAAGTATAACGCTTGAAGAATTCAAGTGGGTTAAGAATTGCCCAAATCTTGAAATTTACTTTGTCGAAGGTACATTGTTTTTTGGTGCAGTGGCTAATCTTGAAGATGAAGTCCACGAAGCTAAAGATGATACAGAGTTTATAATCTTAAATTTAACACGTGTGTTTTGGGTCGATGCCACTGGTGCGCATGGGTTAGCCCAATTTGCTAAGCGTTGCCATGTGGCTGGGGTCAAGCTTATTATTGTTGTGGCAGATGAAAGTGTACAAGGTGTGCTTGAACGGACCAAGGCGCTTGGGCATGGCAATGACACACCAATATTCTTAAGCTTTGAAGAAGGACTTAGATACACTCATGAACTTATGGATGATACCTGTAAAAAATAATTTTTTAATTTAAGGCATAAAATTTTTATGCCTTTTTTAATGTTGAAATTTAGCAAAACTTAGCAAACTTTCTGTATTGTTTGATGATTTTGATAATGTATTTCAAGTGATTGATTTTTAATTATTGATTGTTAAAACATAGTAAAATACTTTTACGCTTCAAATGTTTGCATTATAAAAGAAATGGGATTAAGTATAATTTTTCCATGCCGATAATATAAAATTGATAGTGATTTTATGGAAGGTGGAATTATAAAAGTGAGGTTAATATGCGTTGGATTGATATAAGTATTAGGAAACGCTTTATTGGTGCTGTTACAGTGTTTGTAATTGGCGGTACTATTTGTGCCACCATCTTTTTGCAATCATTTGCAAATCTGGAAGAAACTTCTGCCAAGAGGCGTGAGGCAAGCGAATTAGCAAACATTTTGCTTGTTCGTGAAATGCAGCATTTACAATGGGCAAACGTCCTTGCAACTCACCTAACAAAAGTTACCAAGGAAAAGCTTAAAATTGAAACTGATCACACAGCCTGCGCCTTTGGTAAATGGTATAATAGTGAAGATCGTCAAAGGCTTATGCAAGCCTTCCCTGAGCTTAAAGCTGATCTTGAAGCCATGAACAATCCGCATAAAACCTTGCATGATTCTGCTATTAAAATTGAACAACTACGCCAAGATGGCTGGAATTTTGAAGCAAGAGTTGTGTATGAGGACACAACCCTACCAGCCCTTGCCACACTACAAAGCTACTTTAGCTCCATGCAAGATAAGATTGATGCTCACCTTGATGAAATGATAGCCCAAACAGAAAAAGAAACAGATTTTGTGCAAAACTTATTAACGGGTATTTGTATATTTGTTCTGTTATCTGTGCTTGCTTATGCTTTTTCATTCTTTAGGTCAGTGCTTGTTCCCATTGCTAGGATTACTGATTATGCGAGGGACTTTTTGCTTGGTAAAAAGCCATCATTAATCATGACACGTGGTGATGAGCTTGGTGTGCTATCTCGTGATTTAACTGCACTTATGAAGCATTTAAATGAGCAACTTGCATTTTCACAAGGCATATTAAAGGGTATTAACGTGCCTTGTGCTGTGGTTGGACCTGATGCAAATATTGTTTTTGCTAATCAAGAAATGCTTGATATTGTTGGTAGAGATGACAGTATTGACGATTGTATTGGCCTGCACATTGCTGATTTTGTATATGGTGACCCAACTCGCAAAACATCAACAACCACTGCTTTAGAAGAGAAACGTGTAGTTCAAGCTGAGCGCAATTTCTCTAACTTTAAGGGAAGGAAAATCCGCGTGGTTATTGTATCTTCACCATTTTTTGATGAAGATGGAAATATACTTGGGTCATTGTCAATTTGGTCTGATATTTCTGAGCTTGTGGATAAAGAGGCCTTGGAAGAGAGTAATAATCGCCTTATTAGTTTGGCAAATTCCGCTCAAGAAGTGGCAGATCATGTATCCTCCACTAGCACTGAGCTTTCAGTAAAGGTTGAGCAATCCAACCGCGGTGCAGCATTGCAAAATGAGCAAGTAGAAGACGCAGCCACTGCCATGAGCCAAATGAATGATACAGTTGTAAATGTTGCACACAATGCATCAGATGCAGCCATTACTGCAACAGAGGCCATGACTGAAGCAAGAGAGGGCTCAGACGTGGTTAGCAAGATGGTTACATCATTCCAAGATGTGGAAAATTATACTGAAGAAGTTAAAGAAGGCATGGACAGCCTAGGTAAGCAAACCGAGGGTGTTGGCGCTATTATTCGTGTTATTACTGATATTGCTGACCAAACCAACTTGCTTGCACTAAATGCTGCCATTGAGGCCGCCCGTGCTGGTGAGGCTGGACGTGGCTTTGCGGTTGTTGCTGATGAAGTACGCAAACTTGCAGAAAAAACTATGCAAGCCACAAGCGAAGTTAATACAGTAATTACAGGCATTCAAAATGGCACGGAAAAAAGCATTCATAGTGTTGAACGTGCAGTGTCCGCTGTGCGCTCCGCCGCAGAGATGGCTGTGCAGGCAGGTGAAAAGCTTGAAAGTATTGTTGGTATTGTGCAAAAAACTGCTGACCAAATTCAAAATATTGCCTCAGCTTCAGAGCAGCAATCTGCAACTAGTGAAGCTGTAAATCACACACTTGAACATGTGCGTGTAATCTCCATAGAAACTGCCGCCGCTATGTCTGAGTCAGCCACAGCTGTGGAAGATCTTGCAAAGCAAGCCCACACCTTGAATGATTTAATTAACCAACTACAAGCAAGCCAAAAAGCTATGTAGTTTATGATAAAACCCGTATAAGGTTTTGAAAATAACAAAGCCCCTTGCTTAATTGCA
>CAYJCI010000022.1:15807-18112 GCA_964368595.1 uncultured Desulfovibrionaceae bacterium | reverse complement strand
CAAAGAACAACAAGACAAACTATTCATCCCATTCCAACAAGCAGATACTAGCATTGCAAAAAACTATGGCGGAACAGGCCTTGGCCTTTCCCTATGCAAAAAGATTGTGGAGCTTTTGAATGGCACAATTAAACTAGAATCAATTGAAGGAAAGGGCACAACAATTACCTTTACCATCAAATGCGATTTGCCAGATTATGCTGCACAAAATGCAAATATTACAGTAAATGAAGTAAACACTGTCTCAACCGCTGTTGATTATTCAGACAAAAGAATTCTAATTGTTGAAGATATTGAAATAAACAGAGAAATTTTAATAGCCATTTTAGAAGACACCAATATTTATATTGATATTGCTGAAAATGGCTCCCAAGCTGTTGAGCTGTTTAAGCAAAACCCAACAAAATATGACATAATTTTTATGGATATTAATATGCCAATAATGGACGGTTATGATGCAACCAAGGCAATTCGAAATTTAGAGTTAGAAAGTACTAATAAAGTTGCCATTATAGCAATGACAGCCAATACTTTTAAAGAAGATGTGGAAAAATGCCTTAACGTTGGCATGAATGGACATATTGGCAAGCCTTTAGATTTTGACGAATTGCACATTAAACTTAAAAAGTATTTAACTGCATAGCAAATTAAAACTATCACTACATAACTTATATAAATACTTATTATTACTTTGCTCTATAAGCTTTAGCGTAAATCCATAAACCTAAACGCAAGGCTAAAAGCCCAAGCACTAATTGTAATAAACTATTTACAATTAAAAGCATCCAATTTTCATCCACAATATATTTATATGCGTCAAAGATATATGATGAAAAGGTAGTAAAGGACCCCATAAAACCAACCAATAAAATTAGCCTGCTTTGAGCTAGCGCAAATAAAAGCCCAAAACCAAAACATCCTAAAATATTTACAATAAAAACACCCCATTCTGAGGCATCACTGGCGCTAAGTAACCACAAAACAGCATAGCGTGACCATGCCCCCATGATACCCGCAAGGGCAAAAAATAATATTCTACTAAAATCTTGCATCATTCATAAACAATTATTTTAAGTTAATGCCACATCTAGCATTTACACTAAGATATCAAATAATTAGAACACACAATCTTATTTCAATCAATAAAATTTATATTTAATCAAATAGATAAAGTAATCATCAAAGTAACGTTTTGTAATACAAGATAAATTCATTGTAAAGCCATGCTCTTTTTTCACTTAATTATGGATTATACATTGACAACTCACGTGAAATTACTTATTATTTATAAAGCCAATTTAACTTTTTTTGTTAACACTTATTCACAATAATTGACTTGTAGTACAGTGAATCGATTGGCCTAATTTGTTTATTTTTGATAATTTTTTATATAAATCGAGGCAAAAAATGCAATTACAACTTTGGGGTGTTCGTGGTTCTACTTCTGGTAGTTGTGTAACATCAGCTCGCTATGGTTGCAATACATCATGCTACTCAATTAGCACACCTTCTTCACCACATGTTATACTTGATGCAGGCTCAGGCTTACGCAAGCTTGGCAATTGGGTTAAAGACAGCACCGGCATTAAAGAATGCGCCATATTCTTAAGTCATAGCCACTGGGACCATGTTTCTGGCATGCCCTTTTTCATTCCCCTTTACAATAAAAACTGGACTATAACTATTTATACGCCTGAAAACATTGGCGGAGTTGGGCCAGAAGAATTTATGAACAGCCTATTTTCCTCTACCTTTTTCCCAATAACTTGGGATCAACTGGTAAGTAAAAGAAAAATAGTTGGCTTAAAAGATGGTCAAGTTGTTAACGTTGGCGGCGGTGTCACTGTTAGTGCTCATGCCACAAATCATGGTAATGACCATTCAAATGGACTTTACTCATGCGCGTTTAGAACTGAGTTTCAAGGTAAAAGCATATTCTATAGTGGTGACCATGAGCTTGGCCCTGACCCAGATAGCCTTGACCGCAATTCTTCATTCTTCCAAGGGTTACGCGGCGCAGATATTGCTATACTAGATTCGCAATATACCCTTGATAGCTATCACAACCACATTGGCTGGGGTCACTCTGCTGTTGAACAATGGCCACCAATAATCCATGAACTTGGCGTAAAAGTATTTATGCCAACACATTATGACCCTGCTTATGACGATGACCTAATCGACGACATAAGCATGAGGCTAATTCAAGATGACCCACGCACTAAAGAAAAATTAATCACAGCCTATGAGGGCTTAATGATTGATTGTGCACAAGAAGTTAGCAGCAGCGAAAGCATGCACAATG
>CAYJCI010000022.1:6663-15707 GCA_964368595.1 uncultured Desulfovibrionaceae bacterium | reverse complement strand
GGCTTAATGATTGATTGTGCACAAGAAGTTAGCAGCAGCGAAAGCATGCACAATGCTCCAGATATTGAAGAATGCAATGACTGCCAATTTGCGTCAGAGCTTTTGGATATTCCTGATATGAGTACAGTGCTTGACCAATTATTACTTAGGGCTAGAAAAATTTCCCGTGCCGATGCAGGCACAATTTATCTACTTGAAGAAAATGAATTGGTGTTTTCATACTCACATAACGATACCCTATTCACAAGCTCACAATCTTCACGCCAGCAGTACCTTAATGCACGCTTGCCCATAACCCCAAATTCCATTGCTGGTTACATTGCAAGCACACAAAAAATATTAAATATCAATGACGTGCGCAACCTACCCAAGGATGCACCATATTCATTCAACCATGCATTTGACGATGCTACTGGTTATCGAACCGTATCTATTTGTGGCCTGCCAATCTTCTCACAACGCGGTAAGTTACTTGCAGTAATGCAAGTTATCAATGCCATGAGAGATGGTGCCCCTGTGCCATTTACCATCTCATCAGAATCACTGCTACGCCGCTTGTGCTTAGCTGGCGCTCAAGGTATTGAGCAGGCAATTAACACTCGCGACATGCTTCTACGCTTGCTTGAAACTGCACGCATGCGTGACCCAACAGAAACTGGACCTCACGTTTTCCGCGTGGGCGCCATGGCAGCAGAACTATATCACCACTGGGCTGAAAAACGTGGCGTTGATTTGTTAGAAATTTCTGACACAAAATCACACCTACGCCTTGCCTCAATGCTACATGACGTTGGCAAGGTTGGTATTTCTGACCAAGTGCTTAAAAAACCTGGCCCATTCACCTTTGAAGAGCGTGAAATCATGCAAAAGCACTGCGCTATTGGTGCGGCAATCTTCAAAGATACCAGCAGTACCTTAGACAGGCTAGCATCAAGCATTGCTTTACATCACCACCAGCGCTGGGATGGTAAAGGTTATTGCGGAGATCCTGACCAACCAATACTTGCTGGTGAAGATATTCCTTTTGAAGCTAGAATCACATCAATAGTTGACGTATTCGATGCCCTACTAGCTCCGCGCTGCTATAAAGACCCTATGCCTCTTGAGCGAGCACTTGGCATTATTAAAAAAGATTCTGGAACAGCCTTTGACCCATACATGGTTGAAGACTTTTTAGAGATTTTAGACACTATGCTCGCAATTCAGGAAAAATATAAAGATGAAATGCCTGAAGAAGAAGCACATTAATAGTATTAAAAACTAAATAGCTTTAGCCTAAAACACATATTGAATATAGCATAAGCTATTATTTAATAACATAATTTAGTAAAATAACAACCCATTGGATTTTCCATTGGGTTGTTATTATTTTTTCATCTTAAAAAACATATAAAGTTCTTTACATTTAGCAAGAAACAAAATATTATTAACTGGTATTTAATAAGATTAATGCTAAACCAAATTAGAAAACGAGAGAACAATGAAAAACACAAAAATCACTATGCTTAGCCTAGCTTTTGTTGCAGTCTTGTTTTGCTGTACACCTAGTAATGCAGTATCACAGCCTGTAACCGTTGAGGACACTTTGCGTTTCGCCTTTGAATACGCTCCTAATGTTAAAGCAGCACAAGAATCAAGACAACAATCTGTGCATAATCTTCGCGCCGCTGAAGCAGGCTACTACCCTACCATTGGTATATGGGGTGGAATTGGTGTTGAAACTAACGACAACGTTTCAACACGTAATGAAGGTGCATCTGGTGATATGGTAAACTCACTTAATTTTGGTTTACAGTTTAGCCAAACATTATGGCAAGGTGGAAACACCACTGCCAACGTGCGCATGCGTACTGAAGAAGTTAACTATAAAGCTTGGTTGCTTATGGATAGCGCAAACTCACTTGCCTACTCTGCCATTAGCGCCCACGCTGATATTTTGCGTCGTCGCGTGCTTGTAAAACTTACTGAAGAAAACGTTGCTGAAAATAAAAGAATTTTAAACATGCTTAGAACTCGTTTTGCTCAAGGTTTATCCAGCCAAGGCGACGTTGACCTTGTAATTGGTCGTGTAAACCGTGCAGAAGCTACTCTTAGTTTACACAAACAAGCTCTTGAAAACGCATTTGCCGCCTATACTAAAATCACTGGTCAACCAGTGCCACTACATTTAGCAGCAGTTTCTATGCCAGAGCGTATTTACAGCACTGAAGATGAAGCTAGAAACACCAGTGTTGACAGAAATATTCGTATTCAATCAGACCTTGCAGCAATTCGCAATGCTATGGCTGAAAAAGATGTTGCAGGTACAAACTTATCTCCACGAGTAAGCTTTGACGCTGGCCCGAACTTTTCTAACCAAAGCTACGAAGGCGTTAACCACAGCATGTCTTGGGCTGCTGCTCTAAATATGTCTTGGGAAATTTATAGTGGCGGCAGAGATGTTGCTACAATTAAAGGTGTTGCAGCTAAGGTTCGTGAATTACGCCACAGATTGCATGAAACCATGGATCTTGTAAACCAAGAGCTTATGATTACTTTCTCACTAACCAAGCGTACCCTTGAGCAAAGCAAGTTATACGCCATTGCTTCTTCTGCTTCCTTAAGAGCAAAGGACAACTATATTGCTCAATTTGAAGTTGGTCAAAAAGACCTATTATCAATTCTTGACGCTGAAGGCGAATACTACTTTAGCGCAACTGAGCATGAAATACGTAAAGTTGACTCATTGCTTGGTCACTACCGCCTCTTAGCCATAACTGGTGAGTTGTTGAGTGAAATGGACATTAAGCAACATGAGTTAATTGTTGATACTTCTGTTAAAAATCCTCCAATGTTACCTTGGAGCTTTAAGCCATCTACCCTAGATACTCGTGAAGCTCTAGAAGGAACAACACTTACAAAATAATGAAACAAACTTATTCCTGGTTTTGGGGGGTGCTTACTAGATATGCACCCCTTTATGGGCATGTTCTTGTGGCCTCGTTGGTTGTAAACCTACTAAGCCTCTCCATGCCCCTTTTTATTATGAATGTGTATGACCGCATAGTACCCAATAATGCTTTTGAAAGTTTATGGGTGCTTGCCATTGGCATGATCATCGCTGTTTGTCTTGATTTTGCACTGCGCATTGCACGAGTGCATTTTGTAGACTCAGCTGGCCGCAATGCTGATATACGTTTACAAAGTATGTTCATGAACACCTTAATGGACGTTCGCTTTGACTCACTACTTAAACAAAAAGAAACAAATTCTGTAGGGGCAATTGTAGCTCGTGTGCGTGAGCTTGAATATGTGCGTGAATTTTTGGGTTCATCTACCATTCTTGCCATTACAGATTTACCATTTATTATAATTTTCATATTACTAATTTTCTATATTGGCGGAACAGTTGGAATTATACCCGTTCTTGCCATCCCAATTCTATTGTCTGCTGCTCTCCTAGTGCAAAATACTTTTGAAAAGAATTCGCAAATGTTAATGAATGCGAATGCGCAAAAGCAATCTTTCCTTACAGAGGTTGTTAGTAGTTTAGAAACCATACGCGTTACCAGAATGGATAAAACCATTAATAAAAGTTGGGAGCGTAACGTTGCGCAAACGGCAGATGCAACCATTCATTCTCGCTTTTACTCAAGCATCACTTCATACAGCATGGTTGCATTTAATATGTTTCTATCTGTTGCTTTGGTTATACTTGGTGTTTATCGTATTTCTGAAGGCTTGATGACTACAGGCGCACTCATTGCTTGTGTTATTTTATTTGGTCGCTGTGCAGCCCCCATTAATGCCCTAGTTAATATCTTGGCTAATTTTCAAAAAACTCGCATGGCACTTGACCAATTAAACACATTAATTAACTCCCCTTCAGAAAATCCAAAGCAAGAAAATTTAGACAATCCACTACCAGAAAATGCTCTTGCTGTGCCCATTTCTTTTGAAAAAGTATGCTTTAGCTACCCAAGCCAACATATACAAACAACTGCTTTGAAAGATATTAACATGGTTATCCCCCCTGGGGCCAAGGTTGGTTTTTTGGGTGCATCAGGTTCAGGCAAGTCAACTTTAGCTCGTCTTTGCGCTGGTTTATACCAACCAACAGAGGGGCGCGTTATGCTTGGCCCCCTAGACATGCGCAATGTACCACTTCGACCATATCGTAATAAATTGGGTTTTTTACCTCAAGAAATACGCATATTTCGCGGAACATTACGCCAAAACATAGCTATGGCTTGGCCTTATGAAGGTGTTTGTAGTGAGGAAGATTTAATCCAAGCAGCAACACTTGCTGGTGTAATGGATTTTGCATCCACACATCCCTTAGGGCTTGATATGCCCATTGGCGAAAATGGGACAGGTCTTTCTGGCGGACAGGCGCAAAGCGTTGCCCTAGCTAGAGCCTTACTTGGTGACCCTCATACACTTATACTTGATGAACCCTCTGCTCAAATGGATATTGCATCAGAATTTCGCTTGGTAACAAGGTTAAAGCCATACTTAAAAGATAAAACAGTTATAATTTTAACCCATAAAATTACAATGCTTAATTTAGTTGATCGAGTAGTTTCCTTGCAAGCTGGCAAGGTACATTGGGAGGCCAGCACAGAAGAGGCCATTAAACAAATTCAAGAAAATCATAAAGCCATGACTCAGCAGTCACTTAAAAAAGAATGAATATAGATAAATTTAAAGAAATAGCTATTCAAATCAAGAGTAAAATACCCACTCGTTTTATACCAGAAGGTCTTGATAAAAAAGTATCCAAGAAATCTGTATATCTTGTGTGGTATAGTGCTGGAGCTGTTTTTATTTTGCTTGTTTGGGCAGGCCTTGCAGAAATTGACCAATCAGCCCGTGGCATTGGCCAAGTTGTACCTTCTCAAAGGGTGCAGCTTATCCAAAACTTAGAAGGCGGTATTATACAAGAAGTACCAGTACGTGAAGGGCAAATAATTGAAAAAGATGATATTGTAATGCGCATTGAAAATGAAAGTGCTGGTAGCCAATATCGTGAAGCCATAGTACGCATACTTGAACATGAGGCAAGCATTGCCCGCTTAGAAGCTCTTATTAATGAAACAGAAATTATTTATCCGCCATCTGTATTGGCCGTTCCTGAATTGGTAAAACGCCAAAATGCTTTACTTAGAACTAGCAAAACCCAAAGAGATGCTGAGCTTGACGTTTTATCCCTACAAGTTGAAGCCAGAAGACGTGAATTAACAGAAAAAGAAGAAGCAAAAAAACAAGCCCTAACAAGCTTAAGCCTCATAGAAAAACAAAGGGATCTTGCCCTACCTGCCTTAAAAGCCAAAGCATATTCAGAGATACAGTTTTTGGATATTGAGCAACGCTTGCAAGACACCAAGGCAAGTTTAGCCCAGCTTGAGCACTCCATACCAAGAGTTCAAGCAGAAGTTCAAGAGTCTGAGGAGCGTTTACGTTTACGCAAAGCTGAGCTTGAGTCTGAATATCAAGAAGAGCTTAATAAGATTCAACTGCAACTTTTATCCTTAAAAGAGCTAAGCGTCGCAGGGGATGATAAGGTTCGCCGTACAGAAATGCGCTCCCCAGTGCGCGGCATCATTAAGGCAATTTATGCAAGCACTGTGGGTGGCGTTGTTGCCCCTGGGGCAACTGTTATGGAAATTGTCCCACTTGATGACTCATTAATTATTGAAGCTCGCTTCAACCCTGCTGACATTGCTTTTTTATACCCTGGTCAAAAAGCCACCGTTAGGCTAACAGCCTATGATTTCTCTATTTACGGTGGGCTTGAAGCCAGTGTAGAAACAATCAGTGCTGACACCTTACAAAATCAACAAGGTGACACATTCTATAAAGTAAAGGTTCGTACTAATGATGCGCATCTTAGCCATGGTGGGGAAAACCTACCCATCATAGCTGGGATGATGGCAGAAGTAGATATTTTAACTGGTAAAAAAACCATATTAGGATATTTGCTTAAACCATTACTCAAGGCTCAACAAAGAGCATTTAGGGAAAGATAATGTCAAAAAAAGAACGTTCTTTTCGTGTATTACGTGAAAATCTAGTCCGTTTTATCATGGGCATAATTATTTGTGCAACCATGTTAGTGCTTTATGTTTGGCAGCCAGCTTTGTTACAGCAAGCAGACAGACAAATATATGATATATTTCTAAGAGCAAATGGTGGTGGTGAGCCGTCCCCTACCCCTGCTTTGCTTGACCTTGATGAAAAAAGCCTTGAAGAATTTGGCCAATGGCCTTGGCCTAGGCACTTAATGGCAAAACTTGTAGGCACGCTCACCGAATATGGTGCTGCTGCCATCGGGCTTGATATTATCCTTGCAGAAGCGGACAACTCCTCAGTTGTCAGCCTGCAACGTTCGTTTAAAAGGCACTTTAATCTAACTATACCGCTGGATAATATACCTAAAGCGCTACATGATAATGACAAAATTTTAGCATCAATAGTTGCGCAAACCCCTACAATTTTAGGTGTTTATAATAGATATACTGGTGAAAAGATTAAATTGCCTGAAGATTTACCCCGTACCGAAGGTATTGTTGAGCGCACACTACCAGGTGGCCTTGCACCACGCACAAAATTACTCACTGGCACTAGTGCAACCCTGCCCTTGCCAGAATTACGCGCCGTTGCCCCACTTGGTAGCCTAAACGTTGCGCCAGACCCTGACGGCATCATTCGTTCAGTCCCTTTGATTTCTCAAATGGATGGGCGTATTATAATTTCCTTGTCATTACGCTCTCTCATGCGCGGTATGGGAATAAACACACTTATGCTACTTGGCGGACCTGATGGTTTGCAGGCTGTTCGTGTGGGTAAATATACCATACCGGTAACTCCAGACGGTCGTTTTATTGTGCCTTTCCGTGGGCCACGTGGTTATTACCCAACCATTAGAGCAGCTGACGTTCTTAATAAAAATATTAAGCAAGAAGACATTGCAGGCCGTGTATTTATTGTTGGTACATCAGCCCCAGGCCTTTTGGATATTCGAGCCACACCATTTGACTCAGTTTACCCAGGTTTTGAGGTTCACACCACGGTAATTGACGCCATTCTTAGCAATAGGCATATCAAAATGCCAGCTTGGATTCCAGGGGCGCAAATCCTTGCCACTGCAACAGTTGGTATTTTATCAACATTAGTATTTAGCCTTGCGCCGGCAATGGTTTATCTCCCCATGATTGTTGCTTTTATTGGTAGCTCTCTTTGGGGAAGTTGGAGTATTTACCAAACTGGTATTTACATTTCACCACTTTATACCATGCTAACCGTGGCTGCCCTTGCACTCTCCTTACTTGCTGTACGTTTTTGGCAAGAGGCAAAGCAAAAACGCACTTTGCGTAACGCCTTTAGCCGATATATTGCGCCTGACATGGTTGCCAGAATTGTTGAAAGGGGTGAAGCCGTTCTTGCAGGTGAAGAAAGAGTAGTTACCCTAATGTTTACTGACATTCGTGGCTTTACCACCATGTCAGAAGGCCTTACACCTGACCAAGTTGTGGGCGCTCTAAACCGCTATTTTACCCCCATGACAGCCATTATTCGTGGTAGCCATGGTACAGTTGATAAGTTCATTGGTGATGCTATCATGGCCTTTTGGAATGCACCCCTTGATGTTAAACGCCATGAGCTACACGCCATTAAAAGTGCCATGCAAATGCAAGTTGCCCTAGCAGAGCTTAACGTTGAGCTGGAAGAAGAACTGGGCATTAACTTCCGCATGGGTGCTGGTGTGCATACTGGTAAAGTATATGTAGGTAACATGGGTAGTGCTGAACTTCTAGACTACACTTGTATTGGCGACACAGTTAACCTTACCTCACGCCTTGAGGGCATGTGCCCTGTATATGGTGTAGGCGTTGTAACCAGTGCTGAAACTGCTCGCCTCTGCCAAGCCTTCACCACTGAGGAAGATGGCCTTCCTGCAGAAGAAATACCATTCTTCATGCCACTTGATGCTATTCGAGTTAAGGGTAAGCTTGAGCCTGTTGAAATTTGCACACCCATGTGGGAAAGTGAAAGACAAGAACGCGAGCAAGAAATTAAAGATTTCCTTGACGCAAGACAACTCTACATTGACGGAGATTTTGCCAAATCCTTCACTGCATTTAATAGCTTACATAATCAATTCCCCAACTCTGTGCTTTATACATTATACTTAGAGCGCACAGAAGAATTGCAAGAAAGCCCACCAGAAAATTGGGAAGGTGTTTGGACATTCACTAAGAAATAGGAACATTTGTTGAATAGTGTAACCTGTTTCGTCAGGCTCACTTTTTAAACAAATTACTCATGTACTTCCAAAAAAATAACCCCCTTCATTTTTCCAAATGAAGGGGGTTATATATTTCAAAATCGTCTTAAAAATTTCATCTGACGTTGCAAATCACCCTTTTTCAACATTTTTTTTAGGCTTCGTAAAAAGCAGTATAAGCAAGCACAGTTGCAAGTATATCTACACTAGAAGCTAACTCAAATGGACTATGCATGGATAAAACTGCAGGGCCTAAATCAATAACGTGCATACCATAAGTTGCTAAAAACAGGGCAACAGTGCCACCGCCACCAAGGTCAACCTTGCCGCATTCAGCCATTTGCCAAGGTATTTCCTTTTCATTTAATATCTTACGCATAAAGCCTACAAATTCAGCATCAGCATCATTGGCACCATATTTACCACGAGAGCCTGTAAATTTTGAAAAGCATGGGCCATAGCCTAATTGCGCTGCATTTTGTTTTTCATGCACTTCTTGCCAGTCTGGGTCAAGCCCAGCTTGAACATCGGCAGATAATGCTCTACTATTTAAGAGCATATGACCAATCTTGGTTTTAGCATCCCAAGCTTCGCGGCAATCTTCAAGGCAATATTCTAAAAATCTAGAGCTTGCACCAGTTGCACCATCTGAGCCAATTTCCTCTTTATCCCACAGGATTAATACTGTGGTATGGCTAGGATTTTTAGCATTTAAGAAAGCTTCAAGGGCAGTAAATACGCAAATTCGATCATCATGCCCATAGCCACCAATTAAAGC
>CAYJCI010000022.1:0-6563 GCA_964368595.1 uncultured Desulfovibrionaceae bacterium | reverse complement strand
CAAGGGCAGTAAATACGCAAATTCGATCATCATGCCCATAGCCACCAATTAAAGCCTTATCAAGACCCACAAAACGAGCTGGGCCAGCTGGTACGGCTTGCATTTCAGCTGAGATAAAGTCTTCCTCTTTTAATTGATATTTTTCATATAAAAGTTCTAATAATTTTTGCTTAATGGGCTCTTTGGCCTTTTCTTCTTTTTTACTCGTTTGTTGTGGACTGTGGCCTAGGATTATATTTAATTTTTCAGCCTCAAAGGCATCTGATAAGGTTTGTGTAGCTTGTTTTTGAGCTAAGTGAGGCAATAGGTCAGCAATGGTGAAAACTGGATCGTCCTTATCTTCACCAATTACCACATCAATAAGCCGCCCATCAGCACAAGATACAACACCATGCAAGGCCAGTGGACGTGCAAGCCATTGATACTTACGAATACCGCCATAATAATGGGTTTTGGCTTGCGCAACGCCTGGTTGCTCAATAAATGGGCGTTGCTTAAAATCAAGACGTGGAGTGTCTGTATGAGCGCTAATTAAATGCACCCCTTCACTCAAGGGCAGGCTTCCACGCTTTGCCACAAAAAGAGCTTTATTGCGAAAAGCTTGCAAAGACATATCTTTATGCACGCCTTGACTATAGCCATGCTTTTCTAAACGCTCAAGCACATAGCTAATGGTTTCACGCTCAGTTTTGCAACGGCTGATAAAATCCATATAGCGTGCGGCAAGTTTCATAACGGATTTTTGCCCACTTTCTGTATTGGCATAAACATCCCAACAAGATTTGGGCTTATATTCTAGTTCTGGTGTTTTATTGCTTTTTTTCACTTGAAATCCTTATTTTACTTTGTTTTTCTACAGTTAATGCAGCTTTTAATGATTCAATGAGCAAGGGTATATCTTGCGGAAATAGTGTGCGAGGATCAAGGCAAAAGCTATCTTCCTCCAATCGACCAAGCACAGGATAATTAGTCTGCAATAGACATTCTTTTAACTTTGTTGCTGAAATATTAGCAGGCTTTAGACAGATTAGGGTAGTTGGTAAATCCCTTTCAGGAAAAGCCCCACCACCCACGCGAGAAACGTTATCACGCAAGGAAATTTCTATATTTTCAAGGCCCTTTTCCAGTTGTTCTTGTATGTTTTTAGCCTTTTCACTAAGCTCACTTGCGGGCATGGTTATCATGCGAAGTGTTGGAATTTCTTTCAAAGCTTGGTCAAGGTCAGTGTAAATGCGTAAAGTTGCTTCAAGGGCTGCTAGGGTAAATTTATCACAACGCATGGCCCTATGCAGTGGGTTTGAGCGCATTCGCTCAATTAAATCCTTACTACCTACAATTATACCAGCTTGCGGGCCACCAAGCACCTTATCACCAGAAAATGTCACCACATCCACTCCAGCCTGCACAGCCGCTTGAACCGTTGGCTCATCTGGCAAGCCATAAGGGCTTAAATCAACTAATGATCCACTGCCAAGGTCTTCAATTACAGGCAAGCCATATTCAAGGCCAAGAGCCACCATTTCTTCAAGGCTAACTTGCTTATGAAAACCCAAAATGCGATAATTTGATGTATGTACTCGTAAAAGTGCAGAAGTATTTTCATTAATAACATCAACATAATCTTTCACATGGGTGCGGTTGGTTGTGCCCACTTCTCTCAAAATTGCACCACTGCGCTCAAGCACGTCTGGTATACGGAAAGAGCCGCCAATCTCTACCAATTGACCACGAGAGACTACAACCTCACCACCCTTACAAAGCTCATCAAGCACTAAGAGAACAGCAGCGGCATTATTGTTTACCACCATGGCGGCCTCTGCCCCACTAATGCGGCATAAAATATCTTCAATAATATTTTGGCGGCTACCACGACCACCTGTATCAAGATCAAGTTCTAAATTTGTATAACTTGCGGCAGCATCAGCCACGGCCTTTGCTGCAGCCTCTGCCAAAACAGAGCGGCCCATATTAGTGTGGATTACCACACCTGTGGCATTTATAACTTGGCGTAAGTGGGAGCGTGTTGCTTTCATGACATATGGCACAAGGCGAGGCCAAAGCCCCTTTAAGTTAAGATTTTCTGGATTCGTTTCTTTTTTCTTTTTAATATCATCACGCACCGTATCCAAAAATTCCACAACTGCATCACGCAATAATGCTCTTGGCGGTGGCGGCGGAGTTGATGACCGTGGGTCATGAGAAAACTCTTTTTCAAGCTCAACCAAGCAATAATCCACCGACGGTAAATTTCTAAATAATTCATTCATAATTACAACACCTTATTATAAACATAATGCGGATATATTTCAAAAAATTCGCCCAATAAATATAGTGAACCACAAATGAGTAGCTCTTGCTCTCCATGAGCATTACTGGAAACTTCATTCGCAAAATCAAGAGCTTGCACTAAGTCATCATGGATATAAACATGTTCACCGAGCATTTTAGCTAGACTTGCCCTCTGTGGTGAGGATAAAGCACGTTCATTATTCTGTAAACCCACAATAATCAAAGGACAATACTTACAAATTGCTCGCAATTGTAAAAGTTTTGGCAGCATGGCTTGCATATTCTTGTCCGCCATGCATGAAAACATAATAACATTAGGCACTTGCTCTTGAAAACTTAAAGCATTGTTTAATACCTCTAGGCCTTGCTCATTATGGGCACCATCCAATAAAATATTTGCAGGCAAATTGCTTTCCACAGTTTTAATACGTTGAAAACGCCCAGCAATAAAGGCAGAGGCAAAGCCAAGCTTGGCTTTATCTTCATCATAACTACAATTAATTCTAGCGCATACGTCTTGCCAAGCCGACAATGCTAACAAAGCATTAATTTTTTGATGCTCGCCTTTTAAGCCAAGTGTAGTATCTTTTGGCAAAATTGCATTGCTAGCAGGAGTCAATATTGCCCCTTGCTCCTTGGCTGTGTTTTCTATGATTTCCATAGCGTCACTTGGCTGCTCTGCATAATAAACATGCATTGCTCGTTGCATGGCTAAGGCTTTATCCTTAGCAATGCTTTTAATATTATCACCAAGTACGCCTTCATGATCCATGCTAATGGGTGTAATGCAAAGCACATCCCTTGCAATGGCCGTGGTTGAGTCAAACTTACCCCCAAGCCCAGCCTCAAAAATAGCAAGCTCTACATTATTTTCAACAAAAGCAAGCAAAGCTAGTATGGTTAGGAATTCAAAATAGGTTAAATTAGGTGCAAGAGCATGAATTTTATTGCTAAGATTTACCCACTGTTCAGGAGGCAAAGGCAGACCAGAGCAAAGTATACGCTCACTTGGGCTTACAAAGTGTGGTGATGTGAAAAGCCCAGTACGAACATCGTGTGCCCCTGCTAAATGATTAATAAAAGTAGCAGTTGAGCCTTTACCATTGGTGCCCACAATTTGCACCACAGGAAATGATAATTTATTTAAGTTTAAGGCAGTTAAGGCATCTTTAACCCTTGTTAAGGTTAAGTCCATATGAAATAGACCAAGGCTATCCAAAAAATTCATTACTTGTGTATAATTGCTAAACATACGTAACCCTAACAAAAAAACTTTACATTGTCAGCATTTTCCCCTCCGTCGCTCTTGCCCCATTTGGGCACTTATAGTACACTTAGCGAGAGCATAAAAAACATGGAGTATTTATGATTTCTTCATCAAAACATAAAAGTTATTCATTAGTTGCGCTTTTAATTTTATCTATTTTTTCCACTGGATGTGCCAGCAAGTATGGAGCTCAAACAACACAAGTTGCCTACTACCCTGCTTGCTACCAACCAGTTAGCGATTTACGGCGTGATGAAGCAAATATTAATGACAGTACCTCCACTGGACTTGTGATAGGTGCTTTACTTGGGGCATTAATTGGTGGCGTTGCCACTGGTGATGCTAAGGGAGCTGTTGTTGGCGCTGCGGCAGGTGGTGCTGTTGGTGCTGTGGGCGGGCATGCTTATGCTACGTCTGAAGCCAAGGATCGTGATGCAGAGTTTTACCGCCAATATGCAAGCCAACTTGATGCTGAAACCATACAAATGAGCCGTGCCAATGCTGCTGCTAAAATTGCGGCACAATGCTATGATAAAGAATTTAAGAAGGTTGTTGCTGATGCGCAGGCTGGTAATATAAGTAAGATTGAGCTTACTAATCGCTATGAAGAAATACGCTCTGGCCTTGAAGAAACCTCCCGCATCCTAAACGTTACTTATAATAATATGCACCAAAAAGATGCCGAATATCAAAAAGTTATGGCAGAAGAAACCAAGGTTTATGACCCAGTTTACGCTAAAAACCAAGCCAAAACAAACACACCGCAAAGAAAGGCTGAAGTAAAAAAAGCCAGTACAAGTACGCAAAAATGGCAAGCATCTAAAGTTGAATTAGATAGCACCAAGCGTGACCTTGATGCACAAATTGAAAATAATGACCGAATCTTAGAAGCAGCTTTAGCAGGATAAATACAAATTACGGATAATTTATATGTCGCAAAATGCAAATACCGGCTCAAACAACGGGTCAGATGATAACGCTACACCAACTGAAGCAACAGACACAGCATTAGTCCCTTGGTATAAAAAACCATGGTTTTGGAGTATTTTAATATTTTTACTACTGCTCTTACTTTTAGCATGGCTAATTTGGAAGCAATGGCAAGCATATCTCGCCTTACAAGCTGCTCAAGATGCTAAAGTAAAAAAGCAATTAGAATATAATGCAACACTAGAGGATGAAGCCAAGCGCCTACGCGATATTCTTGCTAAGGACCCATGTGATGTAAAAGCCTTTTTGAGTGAGCAAGGCTCAAGCCTACTTTTGCAAGGTGCAAAAGAACCAAAACAAAAGCAAACAGCACCTAAAATAGAGGCTAATGCTCCCACAAAACCAGCCACCAAGGCCGAGGCTCCACCACCGCCACCAAGTATTGGCAAGAGCGATACCCCCCCAGCAAATACAGCACCAAAACCATCTGCAACCCCCATGGCTCACAGCCTTGAGCAAGCTACAGTGTTAATTATTGGTGATACTGGCAATGCCCTTAAAACTGGTACAGGATTTTTCATTGCACCTGGCATTATCTTAACCAATGCCCACGTAACGGAAGGTAGTAAGAATAAAATCTATGCTGTGGGCAAGTTTTCTGAGCTTGTAACTGAGGCTAAACTGCTTGCAGTAAATAGCAATAATGGGCGTGACTATGCCGTTTTGCAAGTGCCAGTAACATCTGTTAAACATTTAAATTTTAATACTGACATTGCAAGAACGCAAAAAATCAGCGCTTGGGGCTTTCCAGGTGCTGTAACTGACATTGACCCAAACTTTAAAGCATTACTTGAAGGAAATGCTAAATCCGCCCCAGAGGTAGTATATTCTGAAGGCACTGTTAGCGTGGTGCAAGACCAAACACCACCCATAATATTTCACAGTGCTGTGGTTTCGCATGGTAACAGCGGCGGGCCATTGGTTAATGAAAAAGGCGAAGTTGTAGGCATAAATACCTATATTGCTATGGATGATAAGTCATATAGGCAATCAAGCCTTGCCATAGTTAGCAAGGATATTGTGAACTTCTTAAAAGAACACAATATTCCTTTTACCCTTAGCCCTAAGGAGTAGTTATGGCAGGCGTATTTATTACCACCAGCAAGCGTAGCCTCATGCGCCCCTTGGCAAGCCAAGGGATATTTGCCACTGATTGCTTTCACCAAATTAAGGCAATACTCGAAGCTTTAGGCCCAGAGCATAAGGCTCTTTTGGCTGAGCCTGTTCACAGTAATGACAGCACAGGCAGCGAAAGTGTTGATTGGTATGCCAATACAATTGGCGACAACACACCAAGACCATTAAGTGCCCTTACTCCAGAAGAAAGAGCTAATGCCCTGCAACGCATAGCAATTCTAGCTAAAGATATAGATACAAAGGCAAATAGTTTAGCCCAAAGTGGCGATGGCCAGCATGTACTTTCTGGTGAAATACTAAAACTTGCCCTGCAACACCCCAATGAGGAAGATATCTGGGTAGCTGGTACACAGCCCATAGTGATTAATTGGGGCTTTGCCCCTGGAACAGTTGGTGCACAACCTGTGGACTTAACGCGTCTTGGCGCTGTTGCTGCGCCCATTGCTGTTGAACCTGCTGCCCCAATTCCAGCTGCTGTTGCACCGGCAGCCAGCGGCTTTGGTTGCCTTGGCTGGCTTTTACCCCTGTTATTATTACTTCTTTTACTTTTATTATTGCTAAGTGCTTTGGGGTTAATTCCTTTTAATCTACCACCATCCTGCATGCCAGAAGTCAAAACGTCTGCTGAATTAACAAAAGCCAAGGAAAAGGAAGATAAATTATTATCAGAGCTTGAAGCCCTACGCCTGCAATTGGAAGAAAAGGCCCTACTTTGCAAACCCAAAGAACCAGAAGTCATAGAGCCACCCATTGAAAAGCCCATAGAACCACCTTTAACGGAGCCACCAGCTATTGTTGAACCAGAGCCAGAAAAGCCCGTTGCTGAGCCCCCAATGCAAGAGCCTTTCCTCGCCATGACACCAGAGGAAGAGCCAAAACC
>CAYJCI010000021.1:0-18133 GCA_964368595.1 uncultured Desulfovibrionaceae bacterium | reverse complement strand
AATATTATACAACATGGAGGATTTGAAAATGCTCAAAATCGCAATTTGTGATGATTTATCTCAAGAAAGAGAAATAATAAAAAATATTTTGACAGAGATACAAATAAAATGGGAAGTTGATTTTACAATTAAATGTTTTTCAAGCGGTGAAGAGTTGATTGCAAAAATTAAAAATGAATTTTTTGATGTGATTTTACTTGATATTGTTATGGATGGGATTGATGGAATAGAAACAGCGACAACTATTAGAACTTTCGGCGAAAGCAGTTTAATTATATTTGTTTCTTGTACTGATGATCGGATAAGAGAACTTTTCGATATAAGAACAATTGGATTTATTGATAAACCAATAAAAACAGAAACATTTGAAGCGCTTTTAAAAAAAGCATTAAAAATTGTTTCAAGTGAAAAGTCGGTGTTTTTTACATTTAATAAAAATGGTTTTCTTAAAAGTATTCCATTAAGCGAAATAATATATTTTGAAAGTAGTAGGAACGAAATAATAATTCACACTACAAAAAATGAACTTAGATATTACGATACACTTTCGGCGTTATGGGAAAGAATTAAAGATTTGAATATTTTTATTATGCCGTCACGCACATATATATTTAACATGAATTTTATTTCAGTTAAATCAAAAAAAATAATTTTTGAAAAAAATGGGGAGATATTCAATATTGGTGAAAAATATAAATCTGATACGCAAGAAAGATATTTAAATTTTATTGAGAAGAGGTGGATATATTGATAATAAATTATTTGCAAATCATATACTATGCTGCTATTAGTATTTTGTCTCTTTATACTCTATACAGTGCTCTGCATACATTTTTTTTTAAGAATGAAAATATAAACAAAAAAATTGTATTTTTAATTTATGCGTTTTACATTGTTTTAAGTATATTTACGTATGTTGCAACACTCAATTCATTAATAATTATTTTAATACATAGCATATCCGTTCTAGTCATATCACTGATTTTTAAATGTAATATTAAAAACTGCTTGTTGATGGCACTTACATGGACTGTATTTAAAAATATTCTTGAACTTTTTGTTGTAATTATATTTATACAAATATGGGGAAGAGATTTACTATTATCTAGAAATGAAACTTTAAATATGCTAGGGACTGCAAGCACCAGTTTAATAGCTTTAATTATTGTTAAACTGGTGCAGTTGTCAAAAAGAAAAGAATATTTTAATGAAAAGAAAAGCTCTTTCGATTTTTTGAAAGCTTGCATTATTCCCGGAATAAGCATATCTATAATCTATATGTTTTTTGAAATGGTGTTTAATACGCATTTTATTGATTATGCGATTTTACTATCATTAATACTTTTGGTGTTTATAAATGTTTTCTTCTTTTATCTATTTGATAAACTTAAATATTCTGAAAATTTGAAACTTGAAAATTTGCTCCTTAAGGCACAAAAAGAATTTTATTTTAATATTGAAGAAGAAGTTAAATCTTCATTTCAAAAAGTTAGAACAGTTAAACACAACTTGAAATATGATTTGCTGTATATTAAAGCCAAAACACAAGAAAAAAACGAAAAAGCTCTTGAAGAAATCGAGCAAAAGATAGATTTAATTATTGGAAAAAGTTTATCAGAAGACCTACGAGAATATACAAGAAATCAAAAACTGAATTTATTGTTAAATTATAAACTTCAACCTATAGAACAACAAGGAATAATGATAGATATAAAAATTAATGTGCCGGAGAACGCTGAATTTGATGAAAATGTTTTATATGTTATTTTAGGTAATATAATAGATAATGCGGTAACTAATTTTAATACAGAAAATTGTTACAACGAAAAGGAGAAAAAACTTTCACTATTAATTATTGATGATAACGGAAATCTGTGTATAAAAATAAGAAATCCTTTTAACAATAAATTGAAATTTTTTGAGGGAATTCCTATTACCAATAAAAAAGATAAATTAAATCATGGAATTGGTTTAAAGAGTATAAAAAAAATAGTTGAGGAAAAAAACGGATATTTTAATATATACACTACAAATAATATATTTGTAATAGATATAATTTTGTTTGATGAAATCCCGAAATAGCAAATAACAACATTAAAAAACTTTTATCGTAGGACTACTATGATAAAAGTTTTTTTGCTTCAACGACAGAAAATCTTACATTCTGTCCTTTTTTTCATACATTCTATCCTTAAACTTAAATTTTTTGGGCAAATAATAGTACACTACCAATATAATATTTTTAAACAAAGGAGAATTGTTCAAATGAAAAAATTTATTCTTAAGTATGGTCATGTTATTTCTGCCGTTGCTTTGTATGTAACAGCTACATCTGCAAGCACCATGTGTTCTATTTTCTTCTATGACAGAAAATTACCAGACTCCGCAAAAAAGCTTCGTAAATTTTAATGTTAACTAAGTTTATAGATGAAGTTGCAGACGTATTAGCAACTTCTTTAACTGAAACGCAAAAAGATAAAGAAATACTTGTCTTTGGGTTAACCACAGCTTTAGAACAAGTTTTGAGTATAATTATAACCTTAGTTTTGGGATTTGTTTTAGGCATTGTTTTTGAAAGTTTGTTGTTTTTTATTGCGTTTTCATTTATTCGAAGATATGCAGGTGGATACCATTGCGAAAAAGTAGTTAATTGTTACATATCTTCAATAATTGTTATTGTATTTGCCTTGTTAATTATTAGATTTACACCAAGCGAAATATCTAAAATAATGAGTATTGTTTTACTGCTAATTACTACTCCGATCTTGTTAAAGTTTTCCCCTATGGCGACTAAATGTAGGTCGATTGAAGAAGTAGAATGGAAATATTATCGTAAAAAAACTATAATAAATTTGATTATTGAGATAATTGTTATTTCACTATTATTGTTAGTAAACCTTAGGAGTTTTGCTTTTTCAATATGTCTTGGTTTTTTTTTAACCGGAATATCAGTGCTATTGCAAAAGTTTGCAAATAATCTAAAGCAACCCTAACACGATACTTTTACTCATTAATGAATTGCATTTGGTGAACTGGATTTTAAGTGAATGACTTAATCTAGGGTGTAATCATTAACGTTTCTTTTTTGCAAATGTTGACGATGCGGAAAAGTGACAAAGCACGTTCTCGTATTCTGTCGAGATTGGAGCTTAAAAAAATCTCGACTATGAAAACGCAATGTTTTTAAAGTCGGGATTTTTTTGGATTATTTTATATAGAAGAGGTGGGTCCGATGGGCTAATAAAAATTAGCATACTGTAAATAAAATTTAAAAAATAAGGAGATTAAAAAATGAAAAAGAAATTTTTGTCAAAAAAGTTGTTGTCGGTTTTAATTATTTGTGTGTTGATGGCTTCTATATTTGTGCCAATGGCTTCGGCAAGCAGTAACTATACTATTGCAAGTTCAAGTAATTCAGGACAAGTTTTAAATGTTTACACTTGGGGTGCTACAGCACAAAGCGGTCAAAATGTCACTATATGGCAATCGAGTGGTAGCAACACACAGTTGTGGAATCATGTTCCAAGTGGTGGTTATTTTATAATAAGATCAACATCTAATACTGATGTATCTCTAAATTACAATCAAGCAACGGGGAAATGCACTGTATATGATATTGCTACTAATAATGCTCATAATACACATGGAGATTACCTTATAAGAACAAATATAACTAGTGGAGGTCTGGCAGATACTATGTCGTTACCTCACTATACAAACAAATATTTAACAGCTACTTACGGATTACATAATGGTTCTCAATTATATTGGACAGCACCAACTAATTGGAATTTATCAATGTGGTTTGCAGGAAATTAATTAACTAATATGGCAATAGTTAAACTTTTGTTTCGCTATTGCCATTATAAGAAGTTTAAAAGTTAAAAAACAAATACAACCATAAGCGAAGCGGGTATGGAGAGACCATGCCACATTTCATAAAATTTTGTGTAAGAAAGGCGCATGGTCATAATTATGATAAAAATAGTTTATTTAATATTTTTGTTTCTATTCACTAGTCTTTTTACGGGATGCCACGACAGTTCCATTAAAACTCATTATTCAGAAACGGAGCAAGCCCCTGGCATTACAGAACAACCTGCTGTTTCGGAAACACAAGTTAGTGTGGTTGGGCGTAATCCTAACTCGATTTATTTAAGTACTCACAAATCAGGTAAAACTGAACATGGTTATTATCATGCTTTACGATGGATGAACGAAATGTATGAGGGTGAATCGGAATCTATATATATGCATAATTCAAATATAACATATATCGACTATGCTTCCGGGGTTCTTACCTATCTTTGCTCCGTTCCGGGATGTCTACATAACAATGAAAGCTGTACAAGCTTTATTAGGTATCCGAGAGGAATTGAGATTTTTCCAAACCATTCCGAAACATATCTTTTTGTACTAGCTCTTGGCGCTATGGACGGCGAAGCTTTGGGGGATGAAGATCTAGCAAGAATATATCGCATGGATATCGATGGTTCAAATCGAAAAGAAATATACAAACTACCTGCTAACGAAAGTTTTAATACTTTTACACCCGATTCTATAATCGCCGATGAACAACATCTTTATATTACGGTACATATCACAAAATCTTCCAATGAAACAATTAAAGAGCTAAGAAAAATAAATATTGAAACAGGGGAAGCGGAAACTTTGTTGGAAATGCCAATACAAGAGATGATATATTCCGCTTTTGACGATACAATTATAATAACAGACATATCAAAGATGAATGACTTGTCAAGAGCATACGATTATCATCAAGGGTCGACGCATAATCCGTTGCCTGAAGGGGTAGTAGGATATACAACTTATGCATATTCGCTTACAGATAATACAAAAACAAAAATATTTGATTGGCCTGTAAGACTTGGAATGATAGACGATAATTATTTTTTTGCAATTGTAAGAACAAGCGATGAGTTTGGGAATTTAATAGTTCATGATTTAAGAACAGGCGAACAAAAAGTTATTGAAAATGTTCCGGCAAATACTGAAGCGGCTATATTTTTGTCAGATTACTATGATGAAAATGTTATATTATCGTATACGGCAATAGACCAAGAATATGCCGAAAACAACGAACCTGTTTTTAACGATATTGGAGATGAAATTGTTAAGCACAAACTTTTAATGTATGCGATTAATATAAAAACAGGACAAGTTAAAGAGTTGACTTTAAGGTATAACGAGGGAACTTTTAATGACGGGAATGTTGGTATAGTGTCTGAAACTGAAAATGATTTTTTGGTAATATCCAATGTGTTATTTAACTCAACTAAAACTATATATGACAGAGCCGGTGTTGCTCATACCTATCCATATTCAAGACCGGTTTACGCTTTAATCGACAAAGATGACTACTACAACAACATACCCAACTACAGAATAATAGAGGATTTAATATAGAATTGAATGCATGTAAATATATGTTGTTTAGCTATCGGAACATACAAAAAATGCAATGATATTTATAGGCATTAAATAGTGATTTGCAAAAAGTACATTGGGGGTGGGTGGAAAGTGAAAATTGGGAAATTTTTAAAAATGTTTTTCAATAAATATGCATGGGTGGGTTTGATATTAATTTTAATTAGCTTAATGATGTCGAACTTTAAACTTGGAACAATATTTAATTTGGTTACTGCGTTATTACAAACAGTAGGCATAGCTTTAATAGTAGGAGCTATATTTGATTTTTCGCGAAATACAGAAGCTTTCGTTAATTTTATTGCAAAAATTTTGGAAAACATTGTAGTTACAAAAGCGTTTTTAACAAAATTAAGTGAAGACGATAAGCGTATGGCATTAGAATTGATACTTCAACCAACTAACAATCAAGTTGAACAATATTCACACATTAATGAGTATTTCAAGAAGCATATAAAAAAAGCAATGAATTTATTTAATACAAATTTTAAGTCTAACTTTTCTCTCTTGGTTAATATGCAAAAGGAAGATGGCATTGTAGTGGCAAGAGGACGAATGAGTTATAGAATATATAAGATTAACGATGCTTATGAGGATATTAAACTAACATTTGAAAATAAATCTTCTGAACAATTAGGGAAAAGGATTATAACTCCAAACGGAACAGTTAAAGAAATAACAGAAAAAGACTCTTCGCTTATGCTTTTAACTTATGAAAATGAAGCTGGGATTGAGTACAAAGTTTACACATTAAAAATACCGGATGAGTACAACAGTTATCCATACTTAACAATCCAGAGCGAAATTCTTGAAAAAGGTTATGATCATTGGCAAAATTTTCATTGGACATCATTTACACCATATGATGGATTAGATTTTACTTTATTCTGTGATAAGAATTTAATTGTCAAGGAATTTGTAGTTTATGATGAGAAATCATCGTACATTGTTAAGTTATCTGAAGATAAAAGAGAACTTAATATTTGTTCAACCCAATGGTTAGATGCTTACACAGGCTTCTCATTAACAGTTGGTGAGTTAGAAAGGGGGAAATAAAACTGTAACTATATTTTTTGATAAAGGGCTTTGAGAACAAGAGAGTATACTGGTTAGTTATATTTATAACAAAAACTACGGAAAGAAAGGAAAAATAAAAATGACAAAAAAAATAATATCTGTTTTAACCCTTTGTATAGTAATAACATCATTGTTTTTACCATCTGCCTCTGCGTTTTTAAACGCAAATCAAGAATATAATTTTAAAAATAGAGATAATACCGATAAAGCAATGAATATCCTTACGTGGGGTTCAGGAACATCTGGAGACAATGTTACACTTTATACTTATTCGGGTTCAGCAACGCAAACTTTCGTAAATAGAACTGTAACCACTGGTGGTTATAGATTAGAGTCAAAATCAAACTCCGCCCTTTCATTGAATTATAATCAAGCAACAACTAAGTGTACTGTTTATCCAGCACACGCACTAGATACATCAAGAGCTGATTACGCAGTTGAATATGCCGGGGTTTATATACCTATGATGTCAGTGTTGACTATTAGTCTTATGGACCGGGATAGAAATTTGGGGACATCTGGTAGCTTTAATGGAGCACAACTATATTGGTATCTCGGAAATCCAACATCTGAAGAACATTGGCTTGACATCTAATTGTTCTAAGATTTTAAGTATGTAGAATAAATCTAATATACATAGCAACACTTCGGTATTGCTATGTATATTATTGAAATCTAAATTTTTACCTTGAATTTTATGAGCTGAAAAAATGTACAATTAAACTTTGCATTCAAATAGATTTTTTTTGGAGGTAATAATGAAAAAAAATATTATATTTTTAATTCTGTGTGTCGTCTTAGGTTTAAGCGGTTGCTATAGTTCTTCCGAACAAACCGTAATTTCTGAAACTTCAGAAAGACAGTCTACAGCAGTGGTGGAAAATCCCGAGCTTGTAATGGTTGGAAGAAAATCACCCAGCTATTTATATACGACCGGAATATCAACTCAAAACGGATATTACGAATATTTTTTATGGGATCCTCAAATGTATGAAAACGAATCAGAATCGATGTATGTACACATAGCAAATTTGACATATACAGATTATGAAACAGGAAAAAAGACTTTTCTTTGTAACGTTCCAGGATGTCAACATAACAACGAAGGCTGTACAAGTTTTATAAAATATCCTCGTGGATTAGAGCTTTTTACAAATACTACAGAAACAGAAATTTTTATTTTAGCTCTAGGCGCTTATGACGGGGAAGCTTTGTCAGATGAAGATCTCGCTAGAATATACAAAATGGATTTAAACGGATCTAATAGAAAAGAAATCTATAAACTTCCCGCAAATGAAAGCTTTAATACTTTAGATATAATATTTGCCGATAACGAAAATATTTATGTAACGGTTTTAATAACACAGGATGCAAATAATGAACCAAAAAAAGAATTAAGAAAAATAAATACTGTAACAGGACAAGCAGAAACGATAATAGAGTTGAAAAACAACCAAATGATTGTTGGGGTTTATGATGATATTGTAGTAATAACAGATACAGAAGGTTACACCAATATGATGCAAAATCCTGATTTGTCAGGAAATAAACTGGAAAGTAATTTTGAAGCAGAAGAAAATGCCCCTACTGGCATAGTGTCCTACGGTTATTCAATATCTACGGGAACATATGAAAAACTATATGATTGGACAACCCAATCAGGAGTTGTGGCAGGAAATTATCATTTTGCAGTTTCAAGAACTAGTGAAGATATAGCAAATTTAATAGTTGTAGATTTTTTAACAGGTGAAAAAAGAGTTATTGATAACATACCCGCTTATACCGATGCAAATATTGTGCTCACTGATTTTTATAATAACAAAATAATGTGGCAATATTTTTCTCGCCCCGATTTAACAAACATTCAAAGTGATAGCAAAACTACAGTAGTCGAGGATGAAAAAAATTATTGTTATATTATCGACATAGGTAATGATTCGATAGCCGAACTTACCTTGAAAGCTAATGAAGGGACCGCAAATGAACGAGGTGTTTATATTGTTGCGGAAACGGGGACTTTCTTTTTGGTGAATATTGGAATAGACTATAATGCAAATATAACTTTGAGTGATCGAGACGGTATAACAAATACCTATGCTTACACAGGAAATATTAGAGCCTTGATAGATAAAGATGATTACTATAACAATATACCAAACTATAGGATAATAGAGGATTTAATATAGAAAACTAAAATTAAAGAAAAAACAGGGGGATACAGTTATGCAAAGATTAGTTAAATATCAGCTTTTAAAAACAGAAGAAATAAAAACTACTAAATTAAGCGATGGATATGAGCCTGAAATAAAATCAGCTATTGATTTTTTTGCTTACAAAATAGAAGATCTATATGAGTATAATGAAGAGTTATATAATAAGAAAGAATATAATGATTTTAACTTAAGTATAAAAAACACTGCAGATTATGGTAACAACTCGCGTATAACCGTTGTTAAGGGTGCGGCAGGAATTGGTAAAACTACTTTTTTTAAAAAAGGTTTATCTAAGGCCTTAGGAGTTTCTGAAGAATTTACAGCGTGTGTCATAGATGTAAAAGAATTTGCGGAAAATAGGGACATTGACTATTACAAAGATAAAATACTAAAAAATTTAGATGATACTGTTTTTCCCATCGTTGATGGTGAGTTTAGTGAAGAATTTAATGACACTATGATGGGGAAAAATATAAATAATATATTAGATATTAACAAAAGGGTGTTCGCCTTTTTTTGCAAGGCATATAACGACAAGTACAAAACACCAGTGTATATAATTATTGACAATATTGATCTTTGTAGTAGAAAAACTCAAATTGGAGTTGTAAATGCAACATTTGCGGTTAAAACGAGCCTAGTAAACACAACTAGAGCATACAGTAAAAGTCTTAAAAGCGATCTTCGCTTTTGCATCATCATCACGAAGAGACCTGATACACATTTTCCTGACGAACTAGGATCATTTAATAATGTTATGTTTCCAAAGCCAAATATAATAAAAATTTATGAATTTTTATTAAAAAAAGGTGTAAAAGAAACACTTAAGACGAAAGACGACTATGATATCAATCTTACAGTTGAACAAAAAGAATATAAGAAATTTAGTGATCTACTTAATGCTTATATAGAGATGCTTTTAAATACAATAATGAGTAGTTGGCAAGATAACCATATAATTAGGCGATTTGATTCAATAGAAAATTTTCACAATTTAATAATAACTTATAATATTCGCAGATTTGCGAAATTTATTGCAGAAACTATACGATTCGGTGCAATTAGACAGTTAAATCTTACAGTATCTGAACCATACACTATTTATGAACATATTGAATTACTGATAAGAGGCGCATATGATTTTCATGCCGGAAACAAAAAAATGGATGGAGAAAGCTTTTATTCACGTACACCAATAATTATGCATCTTTTCGATTTTGAAGATTGGCAAAGAAAAGACAATGAATACATAATTGAAAACTATTTTGTTTTTGTCAAAATACTGCAATATTTGGAGATTAATTCCGTGAATAGTAATTTAAGCAATGTTTCATATCACGAAATAAAAAATTATCTTTTGCATTTTTTCGATAGAAAAGCTATAGAATGTGCTGTGCAAAAACTTATTTATGCGAATATTGTTAATGAAGAAAATATGGGGATCAGAAATTTATCAAGTTTTGAAAAATGGTCTAAAATTGACTTAAGCGATGAAAAGAATGTTCAAATTTCATTATTTAAAAAAAGTACATCAATGTTTTATCTGGATTACTTGGTTATAGAGTTTGAATATCTCTATAATATGGCGGTATCTACCCCGATATTTATTTACAATGATGATGATTTTTGCAATAACTTTATTAAAAAATTTTCAATGAAAACAGACTACGATTCAAAGACTTATTTTATAAGAAATAATAAAGAGGAGCTTGTTTATGTCTTCTTAAAATCTATGTATAATGTAATTTTGAAAAATTTAGAAAGTTATGAAAATAAAAAAGAAATTTTTAGAGAAGTATTTAGAAATGGTGTTGCGTTGGATTATATGATAAAACCATATAACAGAATGCTTAAAAATTACATTAGTGTATTAAATGGTAAAATTGGCTACAGGGAAAAAACGCAAAATTCTAAAAAATCACTTTTCACTTTAGCAAAATTAGCGAGTGATTTATTAAAAGAATCCGAAAGTAAAATAAGTAGCTTATTAATGTAAAGTGTATTTTTTTGAAATGACAATAGGAGGCTGTACATGCTTGATTTTTTTAAAGAAGCACTTATTGCAGGGTTAGGTGCGTTGTTTGGATATATCGGCAGATTTACTCAAGATAAATTGAAGAAAATAGCAAAAATAAAAAAAATAAGAAGTGAAGCAATAGTACGTTTAAAAAATTGTAAAAAAATTTTTAATAGGTTTGAATATATACCTGCAAAGGCCGAATTTGACATAGCTGCTTATTTATGTCAGGACTATAATTTGTGCAAAAAACGTGATGTTGAAAGCTTTGAAAAACAAATCAACTCAATACAAGATGTATTAGATACATGCATAAATACTGAACATTATAATGAACAATTTCTTGTATTAATTGATAGGTTAATAAATGATGTTGAAAAATAAACTAAGCAAGAATAACATAACATAATAAAATAGAATTAAATGGTGTCTTAAATAGTTTTGTTAACTTTTCAATTTAAGAATTTTATTGAAATTGTAATGATTAAATTTAAAAGAGGTCAACTGATGAACTCCAACAAACTCGAAATAATACAATTAAGCAAAACATACTATAAAAAAACAGGGGTGCTTTGGAAATCCGAAAAGCACCCTGTTAAGGCGTTGGACGGCGTTAGTTTCTCGCTAGAAAAAGGAATGTATGGGCTGTTAGGACCCAACGGAGCGGGCAAAAGCACCCTTATGAATATAATCGTCGGAACGCTTGAAGCGGACGACGGCTTGGTCGTTTGGAACGAAAACTCGATAACAAAGCTCGGTATTAACTTTCGGAGGATTTTGGGATTTATGCCCCAACAACAAACGCTGTACGATAACTATACCGGACAGCGGTTTTTGCTTTATCTTGCGGCTCTTAAAGAGATAGATAAAAGCAAAGCGTTGGAAGAAACCGAAAGGGTAGCGGCATTTGTTAATCTAACGTCGGAGCTTGACAAAAAACTTTCGGCGTATTCCGGCGGTATGAAACAACGGTTGCTTGCCGCCGCTTCGCTTCTCGGTTCGCCGAAGCTTTTAATAATGGACGAACCGACAGCGGGACTTGATCCGAAAGAACGAGTAAGCCTTAGAAAAACGCTTAAAGAGATATCGAAAGATTGCATTGTAATCGTCGCAACCCATGTTGTTTCGGACGTTGAGGACGTAGCGGACGAGATATTAATATTAAAACAGGGGAAACTTTTTGACAAGGATTCCCCTAAAAAACTTGTTGAAAAATACGCTACGGGACAAAACCTCGAAGCGGTTTATCTTAATATATTTGGCAACAAGGAAACGTTATGAGATTGGTCGGATATGAATTTAAAAAGCTGTTCGACAAAGGAACGCTTGTATTAATTATGGTTGTCGTTATATTCGCCAACCTTTTTTTGATATGGACAAACAGCGATGTTAGATCGGAGGGTGCAAGCTCTGGTAGCTACCGAGCGATAGCGAAAGATTTAAGCGGTTTAAGTTTAGAGGAAAAGAAACAATTTCTTGATGAAAAAACCGATATGTTTACGGCTCTTGTATATATGGAGCAAGTTCTCGTCGATATGAAAGGAATGTACCTTAGCGATGAATTTAAAGCGTACAATGAACAATACGGCGATATATATAATTTTAAACAGTATACGCTATACACCGATTCTCTGCTTGAGGAATACCATTTTATATCTTCTATACAAGCCGAGCTTAACACGGTTTACGATTACGAAGGCTTTTTATCTTCAACGGTTGATCAAGCAGACGTTATAAACCAAATTTCAATATTTAAACCTAAAGAAAACGAACCGCAAACGTTCGGAAGTTTAAACACCGAGAAAACAGCGGCGGCATACGAACATCTTTTTAATTCTGAAATCGAGATAGATTATTACCCACAAAAAGGAATAGTAACCGCAATTAACTTTTTCTATACCGATGTTTTTATACTTTTATTTATGCTTTTGATATCCGGTCAAATAGTTAATTCCGAGCGTGAAAGCGGAATGCTTTATTACATAAGAACAACACCAAAAGGGAGATTTAAAACCGCTCTTTCAAAGGTTGCGGCACTTTGCATTGCTTTGTTTTTCGTCTTAATCGGACTTTACGGAACAAACCTTTTGTACTGTGAGTTTGCTTTTGGTCTTAGCGATTTAACGAGGAGTATTCAGTCTCTTCCGTTTTTGTTTCGAGCAACAATGGAGATATCGGTTCTCGAATATCTCTTGGTTTTTTTAACGGCAAAATGGTTTGTATGTATAGTCCTCGGTTCGGGAATTATGCTTGTTATACTTTGCGTTAAAAAGCTCATTATCGGTTGGGCTGTTTCGCTTGCTATACTCGGAAGCGGGCTTTTAATAAGAACATTAATTGTACCTTTAAGCAATTTTAATGTATTAAGACACGCAAACTTTATAGGCTTTCTCGAGGTCAACGAATGGCTTGGAAGCTATTACAACCTATATTGGTTTGGAAAGCCTGTAGAGATTTTAAATATAGTATTGATAAGCTCGGGTATTGCGGTTGTTCTTTTTATCTCGGTTTTTTTAATATATTTTGCAAATGCGTATATTTCGCCTACAAAAATTGGCGCAAAAAAACGGTCGGGAAGACTAAAGGCGACAACGGTATTTAAAGAAGAAATGTTTAAACTTGTTTTAACCAATGGTGTTGGTTTTATTCTTTTAGGGTTTGTTTTGTTTCAAGGGTATCAAGCATTTACGAGCGAAAGCTATATAACTCCGAAAGAAATATACTACCGCCACTATATCGAACCGCTTTCGGGAAGATATACCGAAGACAAATATCTTTGGCTTTTAGAGCAAAGTGAAGAGTTTGAAGAAAGCTACGAGATGGACAGAAAACTTCAAAGCGGAGAAATTTCCGAACAGCAACATAGTTCATACACTGCTCAGAATATGGCGCTTATGAGCCGTCGAGAAGCATTTGAGCAAATTATATATCAAGATATTCCCTATATAAATGAAAATAAAGGCGCACAGTTCGTAAACCCTGCCGGATACATGGTTCTGAACGACTTATATAATAACGAAGATACATTGTCCGGAGCAATTATAAGCGCTCTTTTAATCTCCGTTTGCCTTACAACCGTTTTTCAAATTGAAAAACAAAGCGGTATGGAGAGATTGTTAAAAACAACGCCACTTGGAAGACATAAAACACCAAAATCAAAGTTTGCGGTATCGTTAGGAATAGTCGTTGTTATAACGGTTGCAACAATGTTTCCCCAATACTTTCAAGTTATAAGGGATTACGGATTGCCTGCCTTTTTTGCGCCGATAAAGAGTTTGCAGATGTATAGCGAAATACCTTCGTTCATGACATTTTTTTTGTTGTCGTTAATATCTTTTATCTATCGTTTGGCGGCAGGAGCTTTAGTCGGAATGACAACGCTTTTGCTCTCAAGTATAACGAGCAAGTTTTTAACTATCGTATCCGCAAGTTGTATCATATTTTGCGTACCTCCACTACTTACAATGTACGGTATTGAAAACACGCAGTATTTTAGCATATACCCTATGTTCCATTTCGGAGAGTTCCTAACAAAACCTTTTGGAGCTTTGTTTTTAGTTGTATCTTTTGCTTGTACTTTGTTTTTTGTTATATTTTTCGCCTTGCTACTGTTTGAGTTAGAGAGGGATGATTTTGTTAAGTTGGAAAAGGGTAAACCCTAAATGTATAAACTTTATTTAAAGGATACGAAATGAATTGTTTGATTATAGCGGACAAGGTACATAAAATATATCGCGTTGGCGAGAATATCGTCCATGCGCTTAAAGGCGTTTCACTTTCGATTAATACGGGCGAGTTTGTATCAATTACGGGACCTTCGGGTTCGGGAAAATCGACGATGCTAAACGTCCTTGCGGGGCTTGAACCGGCAACGGCAGGGCACATCTTTGAATGTGGCCACCGTATCGACGGAATGTCGGAAAACGACCTTGTTCGGTTTCGCCGAGACAATGTCGGGTTTATCTTCCAATCGTTTAATCTAATCCAAACGATGAACGCCGTCGAAAACGTTGCTCTTCCGCTAACGTTCAAGGGTGAACCAAAGGCTCTGCGCCTTGAAAAGGCACGACAGATGTTGCAACTCGTAGGTCTTGCGACACATGCCGACCACAAGCCTATGCAACTTTCGGGAGGACAGCAACAAAGGGTCGGTATAGCGAGGGCGCTTGTCGTTAACCCCAAGATTATATACGCCGACGAACCGACCGGAAACCTCGACAGCAAAAACGGCGAAGAGGTTATAGAGATTATTAAAGAGATTGTTAAAAGACAAAACTTAACCGTTGTCATGGTAACCCATGACCCGGTGCTTGCGAAAAAGACAGACAGAATTGTTTATCTTAAAGACGGAATGGTTTGTTGACAATGAGGAATTAGGAATGAGGAATTAAGGTTCGCCTTACGGCGATATTAAAATATAAAGTTTATTATATATAAAATATCAAGCAATAAAATTTTCTTTGGTTATCAATCTATTTTTATGAGGTGGGTATGAAAACAAGTTTTCAGAAAAAACTATTATGCGGATTATTAATTGCGTTTGTTTTTGCGGTGTTTTTTGTGCCGTTCGCTTCGGCGGCAAGTTATGTTGTTACTAAAGTTAACGGTTCGGATATTGTCCCGGAAATTAAACTTGATAACTCAACAACATTCATGCTTAATACTTTAACTTTTGAAGCAACCGTTCCAATCGGTGCGACTGTAAGCCTTGATACAAAAAGTAGCGAATTTATTTTTATATCCGAAAAACAAAGCTATATAGCCACTGCTTCGGGTACTGCTGATGTCGCTTGCAACTTTGCGCTTGAGGTTCTTTCGGTCTCAACCGGTTATTACGACATACCATTAATTATCGACGACGGTTCAGGAACAACCTCGTCCTCATCTTTCCGAATACACATAACGGAAAAATATGTCGCCCCACCGCCTCCAATGCCCGAGCCAACCCCAGAACCGACTCCCGAACCTGTCAGCATCCCCAAAGTCATCGTCTCGGGTTTTAGAACCGAACCCTCTCAAGTTGTCGCCGGCGAAGAGTTCGTGCTTTATCTTACATATAAAAATACCTCTACCACCGGAAATATATCAAACTTTAAAATCTCACTGACTTCGGACGGAACGTTCAACGCCGTTTCGGGATCTTTGACGTCGTTTATATCCAACATCGTCGCCGGCGAAAGCCAAACGACAAGCATTTCGCTTATGCCAAAGGCGGACACCGCACCGGGGTCGTACAACGTTAACCTTGCGCTTAACTACGACGCTTCGGGGACGATGGACAATACCCCCGTGACCGACACAGAAGTTATCGCAATCCCTGTTGAGCAAATTCCCGAAGCAAAGCTTCAACAAATCGAGATTGTCCCGGAAGCTCCGTTTGTAGGACAAGATTTAAATCTTATGTGTTCGGTTAACAACACGGGCAAATCTACGCTGTATAACGTGACAGCTACCGTTTCTGCCGACGGCGAATATATCGAACCCCAAGAGTTGTATCTCGGAAACATCGAATCGGGTTCGACCGGAAACGTCGATATCTACGCCACACCGCTTAAAGAGGGTATGGCTAATGTTAAACTAACGCTTACATATGAAGACGAAAAAGGCAAGGTGTTTGATCTTAGCGACACAAGAGAAGTGTATATCTCGACATATATGCCCCCCGACATTGGCCCCGAAATCATGCCCCCCGAACAGGAGGGTGGTTCGATTGTTCCGTGGGTTGTTGCTATAGTTCTTTTGCTAATAGGCGGCGGTGCGACCGCTATTATTCTTGTAAAACGCAAGAACAAAAAGATTAAAGCGGCAAGAGACCGAGAGATAGCAAGGCAGATTGAACAACAGATGATATATCAAAACTCGGGGTACATTAATAATAACGGAATATACAACAACGGAAATAACGGCGGATATTAGTATGAAATGGACTGAACTGCTTAAATTTTCGGCAGGTAATCTCTTTCGCCGAAAGCTTAGAACCTCTTTAACGCTTATGGGGGTTATAATCGGCACGGCTTCGATAGTCGTCATGATGTCGCTTGGAATTGGGCTTAACCATTCATATATTGAACAAATAGAAAGTAGCGGAACACTAACGAGGATAACGGTTTTTAGCAACAGTTTTTTCGGAGGTATGCCGGGCGAACAAAGTTCCGACATAAAACTTGACCAACCAACGATAGATACATTTTCTGCATTATCCCATGTTGTTGAGACTTCGCCCGTCTACGAGTTCGGCGTTTTAGCAAGGTCGGGAAAATACGAAAACCATATGTATGTAACGGCAATGTCCTACGATATGTTGATGGCTTCAAAAATCCCCGTCGTCGAGGGAGCTATGCCAAACGAGGGCGATCCGCTTATGCTAATAGCCGGAACAAACTCCGAGTTTAACTTCTACGACCCAAACGGTGGGAGTATGTACTACGGTAAGGGTATGGAGGAGCAAGAAGCGCCCGTCGATTTAATGGCAGGACCTTTGTTCGCCATATACGATATAGATACATACTACCAAAGCATGGGCGACCCTGCGGTTCAAGCTCCGAAAAAACATCTTTTATCAACAGCGGCGATAGTAGGAAGTGCCGACCCTATGGCGAGATTTTCGGAACACGACTATAGCGTTTACGCCGACCTTGCGGCGGTTGAACAACTGTTTCAAAAGTTGTTCGGTAAAAAAGCTTGGCCGAATCAACAGACCGACGAAAAGGGCAAACCCATAACCCCAATGACATATAACCGAGCTTATGTTCTTGTTGATGAGATAGACAACGTAACCGAGGTTCAACAGTCGATAACCGATATGGGGTTTGAAGCGCAAAGCGAACTCGACTATCTTCAAGCTATGCAGGAACAATCGAGAATTATTCAGTATGTTTTAGCCGGAATTGGTTCCGTATCACTTTTCGTTGCGGCTATAGGAATAGCGAACACTATGTTAATGAGCATATTTGAAAGAACAAAAGAGATAGGCGTTTTTAAAGTTCTCGGTTGTAGTCTCGGTAACATTCGGGCGATGTTTTTGGTTGAAGCCGGAATGATAGGTTTTATCGGGGGTATACTCGGTCTCTTGTTGAGTATGCTTATATCGGTTACGATAAATCAATTTATAGGCGAAGTTTCGGTAATACCACTTTGGCTCGGAACGCTCGGCGTTTCGTTTGCTGTGCTTGTCGGAACGGTTGCCGGTATCTCTCCGGCATTCAGAGCAACAAGGCTGTCACCCCTTGAAGCTATTCGGATGTTATAAAAATCATGTAAAAAATAAACTACAATTGAAAAATATTGATATATTAAAATCAATTTAACTAATCATATGTTTAACTATGCCCAAACAAGTTTTTATGCTTGTTTGGGCATTTTCGTGTCAATAAATCAT
>CAYJCI010000020.1:7788-18156 GCA_964368595.1 uncultured Desulfovibrionaceae bacterium | reverse complement strand
CTAATTTATAATTCAGGTGGTAGGTCTTGAAGCTCAGCCCATGAAAATACAGGGCCATCCATGCAAACGTATTTACTTCCAAGGTTACAACGTCCACAGATGCCAACGCCACATTTCATACGTTTTTCAAGGGTAGTTATGATATTTTCAGGTGCAAAGTTCATTTTTAGTAGAGCTTGCACAGTAAAGTGAATCATAATGGGCGGGCCGCAAATGATGGCAACAGATTTTTTAGGATCTGGGCCAATTTGGGTTAGCACGTCAGGAATTAAGCCAACTTCATGCTCCCACCCGCCAAATGGCATGTCAATGGTAAGGGTGCAGTCAAGGTCTTTGTGCTTAAGCCAGGATTCAAGCTCATAGCTATAGGCCATATCATTGGGTGTACGAGCGCCATACAGCAGGGAAATTTTGCCGTAATCGGCTTTATTTTCCAATGTGTGCAGCATAATTGTACGAATGGGTGCCATGCCTATGCCGCCACCTATGAAGAATAAGTCTTTGCCCTTCCAATCTTCGCAGGGGAAGGCATTGCCAAGAGGGGCGCGCACGCCCACTTTGTCCCCCACAGAAAGTTTGTGTAGAGCTTTGGTTACTTCACCCACACGCATGACTGAGAATTGTAAAAAGTCTTTTTGTGATGGGGGGCTGCTAATAACAAATGTTGCTTCGCCAACACCAAATACCGAAAGCTGACCCACTTGCCCAGCGCCAAACTTAATTTCTTGCATGGCTTTGGGGTCATCTAAAGCAACACGGAAGGTCTTGATGTTTGGAGTTTCTTCAATAATTTCCACAAGTGTTGCAATGTTTGGCATGTAAGGGTTTGAGCCAATTAAGTTTGCACTTGTCGCACTTTTCTTAGCTTGCACAACTGGAAGCTTTGCCTCTTTTACAGCTGGCGGAGTGCTATTTTTAACTGCAGGCGTTGCAGAATTTTTAACTGCAGGGGGCTTGCTTTCTTTCACCGCAGGGCTAGTTGTAGTAGCTTTAGCTGGTGGCGTGACAGCACTTTTAGTAATTGCGGGCTTTTTTGCCTCTGCCGCTGTTGCCTTTTTAGCCGTTGCGGCTTTTGCAGCAGGTTTTTTAGCTGTATTGCTCTTAGCCGCACTGGTTTTAGTGGCTGGCTTTTTGGTAGTAGTTTTTTTAGTGCTCATGCTATCTCCTTATTAGTCCTTAGCATCTGTCGGGGTATCGGCAATGGCTGCCAATACGATGGAGCGAATATCAAGATGAACTGGGCAATGACTAATACAACGCCCACACCCATTGCATGAAAACTGTTTTTCCCACACTTCAGGGTAGTAGGAAAATTTATGCGAAATACGGTTACGCATGCGTAAGGCTTTTTGCGTGCGTGGGTTATGCCCACTGGCTTCACGGGTAAAGTGTGAGGCCATGCAAGTATCCCAAGTTCTTAGGCGTTTACCGCCATTTTCGCTAAGGCCGTCGCCTTCATCAGTAATATTAAAGCAATAGCAGGTGGGGCAAGTATAGGTGCAAGCACCACAAGATAAACAATGCGCTGTTTGCTTTTCCCAAAAATCAAGGTCAGTAAAGCGCTTGGCTAGGCTTTCTTGAGCTTTGCTAAGATCTGGCCTTTTATCAAGGCTTGCACCAGCGCCAGCATGGGCTTTGGTTACTAATTCAGCTTGGTTTGTATCAGCTTCTTTTAGCGTACTTTTCTCTAAAAGGGCTTGGCCCTTTTCGCTAACGCCTTGTAATACGTAGCCAGATTCAATCTCAGTTAAAAAAATGTCTGAGCCTGTTTTGTCGATTGGGCCTGAGCCTACCCAATGGCAAAAACATGTGGAGCATGTTTCTGTGCATGCACGTGTGATGACGAACATTTTTTCACGTTTTGCCATGTAGTATGGGTCTTTGTGTGGGCCTTGTGTGTAAGGCCTATCAAGCACAGTAAAACCACGAGCATCACAAGGGCGGCAGCCAAAGATTATACTTGGCAAAGCCTCAGGTGTATCATCAAGTGTAAGTGATACTTCATCTAGTTTTTCAGGATTTTTACTTTGTTTATAGCTGAGCAGAGTTTCACAGCGTGGCAAGGCCACATCTTTTGGTGAAACATTGGCCTTATCAAAGCAAATTTCATTATCAGCGCTATATGGCAAAAAGAGTACAGCCTTACTTTGTTTGGTTGGTGCAAGTACGCGATAATCTTCGCCATTATATGTGCCAAGCCAAGTCAAAAATTCAGCCAGATTATCTTTATTTAAGAATCGTGCGTTACTCATTTCCATTCCCTCTCAATTATATTCTTTTCTTCAAGCTCATAGCCTAAGAGAGGCGGGGTAAGATCCTTTTTCATACCGGCTTTATAACCATCAAATACTTGACTAACGGCACGTTGTAAATGCTGGCGAAGTGGAAGTATGGGGATGTTTACAGGGCAGGCCCTTTGGCATTCTCCACATCCAGTACAACGCCCAGCCAAGTGCATGGCATGTATGGTTTGGAAATAAAGCTTTTCTTTAACACTATCATCTTGGCTTGACCAATGGGGTGAGCGTGTTTCCGCGATACAGTGGTCACGGCATACGCACATGGGGCAAGCATTACGGCAAGCATAACAACGTATGCAACGCTCCATATGCCCACGCCAATAACTACGGCGCTCCTCAAGACTCATATTGTCAAGCAGGGCAAGCTCTGGTGGTAATAGTGAACCTTCACCCACAGGAGTTGGCGGCCCACCAATGCGGAAATCCGCCTCAACTGCACCAGGCGTTTTACAACTATAGCATTTGCTTTGAGCATAATCCTTCATGGGGAAAATATGCTCCTTACCATCTGCCACAATGCGAACGGAGTCTGCCGTGGTGCTAACTTCATCAATTGTATTGTAGCGCCCAAGGCTTTCATCAACCCTTTGCATATTCAGTGTGCCTTCACAAGGCATGGTGAATATTACGACTTCATCACGATTAATGAGGTTTTCTTGCAAAAGCTCAACCACCGAGCGGGAGTCACAACCTTTAACTACAATGCCAACCTTTTTTCCGCGCCATGAGGGGAGGTAGGTTGCAAGGTTGTGCACGTTGAGTGGCCCCCAAGTGAGTGCGTTAACATCTTCTTCAGCAAACATAAAATGTGGTGTGGCGTGGGCACTGTCATGGCCTTGCCGCCAACCGATTACACATTCAAGCTCTGGTAATTGTTGCTTGATGCTGGATTTTAGTTCATCAAGCGCGCCATTGCCTGCAACGCCAGTCCCTAGTGGGCGTAGTGGCGTTAATACTTCCTCAGCAATTTTATACAGCGGTTCAGAATTTTCTATGCGCGGGGCAGGGCCAAGCTTGTGAATTTGCTCGGTAAACTTTGTTACAACTTGTTGCCATTTTTGCCCTTCAGAGGCAGAAACCCAAGTGTATTCAAAACGCTTTGCATCAATGCCAAGTATGGGTAAGAAATGCTTGAGCATTTCTAAGCGTCGGCGCGCATAATAGTTGCCAGATGTATAGTGACAATCACGAGGGTGACAGCCAGAAACTAACACGCCATCAGCGCCATCTAGCAGAGCGCGTATGCTGAATAGCGGATCTACACGTCCAGAACAAGGAACGCGTACGATGCGTAAGTCTGTCGGTTGTGTGGCTCTAGCTACGCCAGCAGTATCTGCGCCGCCATAGGAACACCAATTACATAAAAAGCCAATAATTCTAAGTTCTTTATTTAGCTGCGGCATAGGGCATTGACCTCCGCAAGAATTTGATCGTCAGTAAAGTGTGCAAGTTGTACAGCGCCTTGAGGACAAGTGGCAGTACAAAGTCCACAGCCTTGACAAACTGTTGGTAATACTTCGTATTTTAGTTCGCCACGAATTGTAACCTCTCGAATTGCTCCAAACGGGCAGACTTGCATACATTTACCGCAACCTACGCAACGGTTAATTTCAATATTTGCAATTTGAGGGTCACTTTCAAGCGTGTCCTTAGCAAATAGGGCTAAAACCTTAGCCGCCGCAGCCGAACCTTGGGCTACTGATGATGGAATGTCCTTGGGGCTTTGGCAAGCACCAGCTAGGAAAACACCAGCAGTATTAGTTTCCACAGGCTTTAACTTGGGGTGACCTTCCATGAAGAAGCCATTTTGGTCGTAAGACACTCTTAGCATTTCTGCAAGGTTACGAGCGCCACTTGAAGCATCAACACCAACAGCCAAGACTACAAGATCTGCCAATATTTCTACTTGCTCGCCAAGTAATGTATCCGCACCGCAGACAACATATTGACCCTTGCCATTGGGGTAGATTGATGACACACGCCCGCGAATATAATTAGCGCCGTATTGCTCAGTGGCACGACGTGTAAATTCATCATACATCTTACCTGGGGCACGTATATCCATGTAGAATATATGTGAATTTGAATCTGGAATATGGTCCTTGGTTAAAATTGCTTGTTTTGCTGTGTACATACAGCAAAAGCCAGAGCAATATGGGCGGCCAATGGATGGGTCACGCGAACCTACACATTGTATAAAGACAACATTTTTAGGCTCCTTGCCGTCTGACGGGCGCACAATATGGCCCTTGGTTGGGCCTGATGCGTTCATCAAACGCTCATATTGCATGGAGGTAATAACGTCAGGATAACGCCCAGCGCCATATTCATCGTATACTGTCCAATCCATGAGCTCATAGCCTGTTGCGGCAATAATACAGCCCACTTCCTCGGTGATAATTTCATCTTCCCACTTGTAGTCAATGGCATCGGTGGGGCATTTTTTTGCGCAAATGCCGCATTTTCCCTTGGTGAGCATTATGCAATGCTTAGGGTCAATTACTGCCTTCTTGGGTATGGCCTGAGGGAAGGCAATGGTGATTGCACCAGCTTTTGCAATGCCCTCGTTAAAAGTATCTGGCACTTTTGCTGGGCATTTTTCCAAACATGCTCCACAGCCAGTGCATTTGCTCCAATCCACGTATGGTGTTTTTTTGCGAATTTGCACCCCAAAGTTACCCACATAGCCAGATATTTCTTGAATTTCAGAATAGGCATAGAGTGTGATGTTAGGGTGTTGTGCAATATCAACCATTTTAGGGCCAAGAATACAAGCAGAGCAGTCAACTGTAGGGAAGGTTTTATCAAGCTTTGCCATTTTTCCGCCTATGGTTGCTTCACGCTCAACCAAGATAACGGGAGTGCCACCATCGGCACAGTCAAGGGCTGCTTGAATACCAGCTACACCACCACCAACAATTAAAACTTTTTTATTAATGGTAAATGACTGGGCCAAGAGTGGTGCATTACGGCGTAGCTTTTCTACAGCCATCTGCACTAATTCTTTGGATTTATTGGTGTTGGCGTCCATGTCCTTGCCAATCCAAGAAACATGCTCACGCAAGTTTGCCATTTCAAACATATAGCGGTTAAGGCCAGCACGCTCAACAGTGCGCCTAAAGGTTGGCTCATGCATTCGAGGTGAGCAAGAGCCAACTACTACGCCATCAAGTTTATAATGTTCAATGGCCTCTTCAATGGCTTGTTGCCCAGGCTCAGCACAGGCATACATAACGTCCACAGCATAAACAACATCGGGGTAATCGCGGGCGGCTTCAGCAACGCTGTCGCACTTAACCGTACCTGCAATATTACTACCGCAATGACAGATAAATACGCCTATTCTCATGCTTTGGCCTCCTTAGTATTTGTAGGGGCAGCAGTATTTGTGGCATTGGCAAATTTTGCAAGTAAAGCCTCGGGGCTTACGCAAAGCTTGTTTAGTCCTAAATTCTCTGGCTTATGCCCAAAGGCAAGGCCAAGAATTTGAGTAAAATAAAGCACCGGAATATTAAATTTAGTTTTCATGGCTCTTGCGGCTTGGCCTTGGCGTAAATCTAAATTCATTTGGCATAAAGGACAGGCCACAATGATTGCGTCAGCTCGCATATTTTGAGCAAGCTCTAGTATTTTACCAGAAAGATTAGCCGTCATTGGGCGCTCAGGAATGCCAAATGATGCTCCACAACAGCTTGTTTTTAATGGAAAATCAATAACATCAGCTCCACAAGCTTTAAGAATATCTTCCATCATTTGTGGATTTTCTGGGTTACCAAAATTCATAATTTCGTGCGGGCGGCTCATCAAGCAACCATAATATGGAGCAAGGCGAATGCCATTAAATTTTTTAGCAGCACGCTTAGCTATTACTTCAATGCCATAAGTATCCACAAGGCCTTGCATTACAGAAAGGGCTTCAGGGAAACTTTCAGCAGAAGGGTCATCTAGTAGTGAATCAACCCTTGCTCTAAAATCTGCATCTTCCATTCTATGGGCCGCATGGCGCAAGTTTGAAAGACAAGATGGGCAAGGTGTTAAAAGCTTATCCGCCTTAGTTTTTGCAGCAATATCCAAATTGCGCACACAAAGGGCCGCAGAAAGCTCGGTAGATACGGCATGAGCTGGGGTTGAACCACAGCAATTCCAATCTTCAAGGTCATTCAGGGCAAAGCCAAGGTCAGTGCAGACTATGCGAGTTGATGCTTCATAGTCGGCAGAGGTTCCTATGGCAGAACAGCCGGGGTAATAGGCGAACTTCATGCTTTTTTACCCTCCTTTTTGCAGCGTTTTTCATAGCGTTCAAGGATACGGCCTACAGCCTTTGCCCCTTTAATGCCATGAGGAATGAAGGGTAATTTATTTTTAGAAAGAGCTTGGGGTGCAAGGTCAACATCAGTCCATAAACGGCCAGAACGCAACATATAAAGCACCATGACACCCATTTCATAAGTACGGCCGCAATAACGCACCGTATCTAAAAATGATAGCCAAAATTTATTTACCTTGGGTACTGCAAAAACGCCTTCCTCTCGTGCTCTGTGGCGCAAATGCTCCATAAGTGCCGCAATATCGATGTTGTTTGGACATCGTAATGAGCATGTTGCACAAGAAAGACACATGGCGAGGGAGCGAGATTTTAACACTTTATCCCAATTACCCAATTGTAAATGTCTTAATATTTGATGTGGTTGTAAATCGTAACTGAATGATGCAGGGCAGCCTGCCGTACAGTTACCGCATTGATAGCATGTACTGACGCTAGCATTGCAAGCTTTTTCCAAGGCTTGCAACTCTGCATTGAGGTCAGTTGTATAACTTTGTGTAACCATATATGTCCCCATTTTTTTAAACCATTTAGACATTGTGAAATAATATACACAAAAGAGCGTAAGGCAAGTGCTGTATACACTAATTTAAGTATGCATACAAGTTAAAAAATATATGCCATTTAAAAAATATTTGCAATAAATTTTATTTTTATGTTTTAATTTCAATATAATAGAAGTTATGCCAAGAAGTGTTGGTGGAGCTTATTCCTAGAGCTTGCCATTTTTTTAACAAGGAATTTTTATGTCCGCCAAAAAAGCCTTGGCATGATTTAGGTAGGGCTATGGCTTTGGCTGTTTGGCCATTTAATGCATGGCTTACATAGTCAAAGAGGGCTTTAGCTTGTACTAGGTTGCCAAGCGATGCATGTCTTGGCCCTGCTAGGATGGCATCGTCAAGGCCTTCTTCTGGGGCAAGCCCCATGCGAATTACCGGAACTTGACTTGCATGAGCCATAAGCCACGCTTTTGCAAGGTTGCTAATTGTTTGTTCCAAATCCCATGGTTTGTATTTATTTTCTGCCCAAAGGTTTGCTAGTGTGGTGTGTTTAATTACCTGACAAGGGTAGAGGCGTAAAAAATCGGCTTTAAATTGTAGTGATTTTTCAACATCATCTATAAAAATTTCTTCTGTTGTATTGGGCATGCCTGGCATGAGCTGTATGCCTAAATGAAAGCCTTGTTGCTTAATCAATTCGCATGCTTTTTGTGCTATAATGTGGTTGTAACCTCGTTTGGTAAACTGCAAGGCGTCATCATTAAAGCTTTGTATGCCAAGTTCAATGCTCTGAAAGCCTGCTTTTTGAAGCTTGTTGAGTATATATATATTGATGGCGTCGGGGCGAGTTGAGCAACGGGCATGTGAAATTAATCCAGTTAGCCTTTGCTGATGGACAAAGTCACAACAAAGTTCAAGGTCTTCACCATCAATGGCTGTAAACGTGCCACCAAAAAAGCCAAGCTCAGGAGGAGATTTGCCCTCTTGCTGTCTTTGTTTTAATTGAGCTTGTGTTTTTATAAGTAATTCTTTTATGCTATTTAATTTTGTGCCGCTTTGTAGCTCTTGCGCGCAAAAAATGCAACGCACTTTACAACCAGCAAAGGGTATAAAGACGGGCCAAAGGGCGTGCCCTTGTTTCTTTTGTGTCCAATCAAGTTTAATTTGCATAAAAAATAAATAATTTTTTAAAGTCTTACATATTTTTAGACTTTTTTTAACGAACTGAATATATGAAAAAATTTTTCATATGTCAGCAAAAAATTGTAATAAGCATGTGATATTTCCATAAAAAAAACAACAAAATGCAAAAAAATCCTTGCATAAGAGGGGTATGCAGAGTATATTGCTTCAAGCCAATTATTGGATTGTTATTTTAATGCAAAAAATACTAACACAAAAACATGTTTTGCCATGTTAGGGTGCATACTTAAAGGGGTTTTAGTGTTTTGATGTATTGAAATAAAATATAAAAACTATTTTATGGACTTGGAGGAAGTTATGGGCAAGACATTAACAAAAGCAGAAATTGTCGAAGCAATCTATGAAAAGACAGACAAAAATCGCTCTGACGTTAAAAACGTTGTGGAAAAACTTTTGGAAATCATGAAGGGCGCTATCAAGAAGGATGATTCTTTGTTAGTTAGCGGTTTTGGCAAGTTCGAAGCTTATGACAAGAACGCACGCAAAGGCCGTAACCCTCAAACAGATGAAACCATTACCCTTGCTCCTCGTAAGGTAGTTGTGTTCCGTCTTTCACGTAAGTTCCGCACTGAACTTAACGGTAGCTAGAATTTGATAAATTAAAAAGCCCTAATTAGTATTAGGGTTTTTTAATTTAGATAGTGTTGACAAGGTCAACGCTATCCACAAAACAACTATAGTAGCGGCTTTGCCGCTGCGTGGTAGTTGATTTGTGTGTATTACTGCCAAAACAGCTATGCAGTTTTAGGCGGCGCAAACACCAGCAGGGTGTTTGTATATTGATTGTCGAAGCCCTAATTTGTATTAGGGTTTTTTTTATGTTTATTTTTCATTTGTTTATGACTTTTAGCATAGTTTTTATAGCAAAATTAATATTTTTGTGGATAATCAAAGCTTGACACTAGGCTTTTGTTTAGGTAATGCATTTTTAGTGCAAGGGGAGTAACCGGGTTCTTGAGACCCAGGCATCGTCAACAGCATGACTTTAATAAGTCTGGCGTTGCCCTTGATTATTCAAGTGGTAAGACCTTCACGGCGATACAGCCGGGAAGGTTTTTTTATTTTCCGGCAAAAAAAGCGAGGATTATATGGAAACAAATTCACTTTTAGCACAGCACTCCATTTGGGAAATAGTAATTTTTCTTGGATGCGTATTTTTCTTTCTTTGGCTAGATTTGCATAGCCACAAAGACAATAAGGCAATCAGTGTTAAAAATGCATTAATGTGGTCTGCTCTTTGGGTAACTCTCTCCATGTTATTTGCCGGTTACATTGGTTGGCAATTTGGCTTTGACCCAGCTCAGCTTTTTGTGGCTGGTTATTTGCTTGAACTGTCTCTTGCTGTTGATAACCTCTTTGTTATTATGGCGATTTTTGGTTCATTTGGGGTTAAAGATGAATATCAGCACAGGGTTTTATACTACGGTATTTTAGGCGCGCTCATAATGCGTTTTATATTTATTGTAGCAGGGACGAGCCTTGTACAAGCCTTTGGTAATTATGCCTTGGGTGTGTTTGGCGTATTCATTTTATGGACTGCTTGGAAAATGTGGCAACAAATGGGCAAGCATGCTGAAGCCATAGAGGATTATTCTGAGCATTGGTCTGTGCGCCTTACCCAGCGCTTTATACCTGTGCACCCACATGTGCAAGGTGAAAGATTCTTCGTGCGCGTAGGCGCTACTGACAGTACCAAGGGTATATTAAAGGCCACTCCTTTATTCTTGTGTTTAATCGTGGTTGAAATGTCGGATGTTATGTTTGCATTTGACTCTGTGCCAGCGATTATTGCTATTACCAGTGACCCTTTCCTTGTGTATACAAGTAATATTTTTGCAATTTTAGGCTTGCGCTCCATGTACTTTATGCTTGCCGCGGCTAAGCGTTATTTAAGACATTTGGAAAAGAGCGTTGTAGCAATTCTTGCCTTCATCGGTATTAAGATGATGTTTATGGTAACAGGTGTTGTGCATATGCCGCCAATGGCTAGCCTTGCTGTGGTTGGTTCATTGTTATTCCTTGGCATTGCAGCTTCATTTGT
>CAYJCI010000020.1:0-7688 GCA_964368595.1 uncultured Desulfovibrionaceae bacterium | reverse complement strand
TTATTTTTAAATAATTTAGCTGTACTAAGCGTTGACAGGACAAGCCTAGCAATGTATAGACATTCGTTCCTTGCTCGTGCATGGTGCGCGGGCCAATAAGTCCACAAGGAGTGAGACAATGAGAAAGTTTGAAACATTGCTTCTACTTTCGCCAGAACTAACCTCAGAAGTACGCGAAGGTTTAATTGCAACCTTTAGCGGTATTATTGAGCGTGAGGGCGGAAAAGAAGTTACCCCAGACGTTTGGGGCATGCGTGACCTAGCCTATCCTGTGCAAAAGCACATGCGTGGCTACTATGTTCGTCTTGAGTATTTAGCGCCAGCTACTGCTATTGCTGAACTTGAGCGTAATATCCGTATCACTGACGGTGTTTATAAATTTATCACCGTAAAATTGGCCGATGAAGTGGCTGAGGAGGTTGCATAAATGGCCTTTAAGAAAAAATTTGCTCCTCGTCGTAAATTCTGCCGTTTTTGTGCTGATAAGGAATTACCTTTGAACTACAAGCGTGTTGACGTGCTTCGTGATTTCATCACTGAGCGTGGCAAAATTATTGCTCGTCGCATTACCGGCACTTGTGCTCACCACCAACGTTTGCTAACTCGTGAAATTAAGCGTAGCCGTCAAATGGCTCTCTTAATCTACACTGCCACTCACGATAGCAACGTGAAGAAAAAAAGCTTAATATAGGGGGATGTTAATATGAAAGTCATTCTCCGTGCAGACGTTGAAAATTTAGGTAAAGTTGGCGATGTTGTAGAAGTTAAAGCGGGTTACGGTCGTAACTATCTTTTGCCACAAGGTATGGCAATGGTTGCTAACGCTTCCAACTTAAAAGTATTTGAACTTGAGCGCAAAAAGCTTGAAACAAAAATGAACACCATGCGTGGTGAAGCACAAGGCGTTTGTGCTAAGCTTGAAGCTCTTGACGTTGTAATTAAAATGCGCGTCGGTGAAAATGACAAGCTATACGGTTCTGTTACTTCCACTTTGATTGGCGATACTTTTGCCGAACTTGGTGTTGAAATTGACCGCCGTCGTATCTTGCTTGATGCACCTATCCGTACTCTTGGCGAGCATAATGTGCGCGTGCGTCTTTTTGCAGACGTTATGGCTAACGTGTTAGTTAAGGTAGTGAGTGAAGAACGCCACTACGAAGAAGATGACGTTGTTGCTGCACCTGAAGTAGAAGCTCCTGCTGAAAACCAGGAAGCCGAAGATGTCGAGCAACCAGCCGAATAATAATAAATCCACCGCCCTTGGTAATTCCGGGGGCGGTGATTTTGCAAATCAGCAAAACTTTTCCCCCCGCAAAAATGCTGAGGAGCGCGTCAGCGAGTCCTTATTAAAAAGAGTGCCGCCGCATAGTGTTGAGGCTGAGCAAGCTGTACTTGCTGGCATAATTTTGCGCCCTGACCTTATGCATAGTATTGTAGATACTTTGCAAGAAACAGATTTCTATTTACCAGCCCATAATATAATATTTTCTGCATTTTTAGGTCTTTATCGTAAATCAATGCCCATTGAGTTACCATCCGTTGCAGAATATTTGAAAGATCATAATCAAATTGAAGAAGTGGGTGGGGCGGTATATCTTAGTGAATTAGCACAAGTTGTTGTTAGTGGTGCCAATGCTGAGCACTATGCAGCCATTGTGCGTGATAAATCTTTGCAGCGTGGCCTTATTGAAACTTGCTCCAATATTATAGGTAATTGTTACGATACAACGCGCGAAGTTAGCTCCCTACTTGATGAGTCTGAACAAGCCGTTTTTGCCATCTCTGAACGCACAATGGGCAAAGATTTTACTGGCACTAAAGAGTTAATTAATAATGTTTTTGAGCGTTTAGAAAAGTTATCCGCCAGCCGTGAAAGCATTACAGGTATTACAACTGGCTTTAACAATCTTGATAAAATGACTGCTGGCTTGCAACCTTCTGATTTAATCATTGTGGCAGGTCGCCCCTCCATGGGTAAGACTGCTTTTGCCATGTGCATGGCCCTAAATTCAGCAATTATTCAAGGCACTCCAGTTGCCGTTTATTCATTGGAAATGCCCAAAGAACAGCTTATGCAGCGTATGCTTGCAGTTAGAGCAAAAGTTGATGCATCACTTTTGCGCCGACCATTTTTACTAAGCGATGAAGATTGGGCAAGCCTACATATGGCGGCAGATTCCATATCTAATGCACCTATATTTATTGATGATACACCAGCCCTAACTACCATGGAGCTAAGAGCAAGGACTCGTCGCCTTAAGGCTGAACATGGCGTGGGACTCATTGTGGTGGACTATTTGCAGCTTATGCGTGCTAGCCGTCGAATTGACTCGCGCGAGCTTGAAATATCTGAAATATCAAGAGCTTTAAAAGCATTAGCTAAGGAAATGAACGTACCTGTGGTGGCCCTATCACAGCTTAATCGTAAGGCAGAAGAACGTAGCGACAAAAGGCCCATGCTTTCAGACCTTCGTGAATCTGGCGCTATTGAGCAAGATGCTGACATGATTATGTTCGTATATCGTGATGATGTTTACAAATTTGCAAAGCCAGGTGATCGCCCTGCAGAAGGCATTGCCGAAATTATCATAGGTAAGCAACGTAACGGCCCTGTTGGTACTGCTGAATTGAAATTTATTTCACGCTATACAGCTTTTGATAATCTTGCACAAGATTGGAACCCTCAAGCTGTAGATGCATCTAGTTAATATTGTAGGATATAATTATGTCAGACAAGCCACTTTCCATGCAAGAAGATAGCAAGCCAGAAGATAAATTTTTTCATGAGCCTGATCCTTTAGCCATTGAGGGCGACGAATACGTGCCAGCCCTTGGTGCTGAGAAAGATGTAATCTTGCTCATTGGCGCAGGCGATATTGCTCAAGAAATTGCCCGCCTTGCTCGTTATGCTGGTTTTGTTGTGGATGTGCTTGATGTTAGAGATGATTATGCAACTTTTGAGCGTTTTCCTACTGCAAGGCAGGTAACGCTTTGTAAAAGCTATAGCGATATTGAAAATAGATATACCATTACTTCACACCATTACCTTGTAGTTGCCACACAAAATATTGAGAATGATTTAACCGTTCTTCGTACAGTGCTAAATAGTAAGGCTCGTTATATTGGTGTGCAAGCTAGTGAGCATAAAAAAGAACAAATTTTTTCTTCTTTGCGTAAAGAGGGAACCCCCGCCGCAGAAATTGCCTGCATTTGTTGCCCCATTGGTTTGCCCATTGGAGCGTCACGCCCAGCCGAAGTTGGTATAGCAATTATAGCTGAGCTTATTGCCGCGCGCTCTGGTTGCCTAGCTGGCCCGCGCTCCGGCAAAAAATCCAGAAAATAATATCTCATTACATTATTTATTCCTTATTATTTTTCAACTTTTGATATTTGATGAAGTTTGCGCAAATTTTGCGTGAATTTCATTTATTATGCTTTAGCTTGTTCTTTTTTTTACAAGCTGGATGAATACTAATATTGTGGGTTTGGGATAAAAAATAGGAAAATTTACCCCTTTAAGCTTTTTATACTTCCTTTTTATGTGTTTTTGTGCCATACTTATGTCTGGTTCTTAAATTGTTTAACTTTTATGGATTTGGAGGAATGATGAAAAAGTTTTCCGCTCTTCTTTGCGTATTGGCTGTAACTGTATTGTGCAGTTCTGTAGCCTTTGCCGCAGAAATCAAAATTGGTCTTATGTGTCCACTAACTGGTAAATGGGCTTCTGAAGGCCAAGACATGAAAAATGTTGTTAGCATGTTAGTTGATGAAGTGAACAAGAAAGGTGGCGTTAATGGTGATACCATTAAGCTTGTTGTTGAAGATGACGCAGGTGACCCACGTTCTGCTGCCCTTGCAGCCCAAAAACTTGCTTCTTCTGGTGTTGTTGCCATCATCGGTACTTATGGTTCTGCCGTAACTGAAGCTACACAAAATATCCTTAACGAAGCTGAAATTGTACAAATTGCTACTGGTTCAACTTCTGTACGTCTTACAGAAAAGGGTTATAAAAACTTTTTCCGTACTTGTCCTCGTGACGACGCACAAGGCATCTCCGCTGCTGCAGCCATTAAAAAAGGTGGCTTCAAAGCTGTTGCTCTATTACATGACAACTCCTCTTATGCAAAAGGTCTTGCTGAAGAAACCAAGGCTATTTTAGATAAAGAAGGCGTAAAAGTTGTATTCTATGATGCACTAAGCCCAGGCGAGCGTGATTATAATGCAATTTTGACCAAATTAAGATCAGCAAAGCCTGACGTAGTATTCTTCACAGGTTACTATCCAGAAGCTGGTTTATTACTTCGTCAAAAAGGTGAAATGGGCTTTAACGTACCTTTAATGGGCGGCGACGCTGCTAACCACCTTGACTTAGTAAAGATTGCTGGTACCAAAGCTGCTGAAGGTTTCTTCTTCATTAGCCCTCCATTACCACAAGATTTGGACTCCAAAGAAGCTGATGATTTCTTAAAAGAATACAAAGCTAAGTACAACACTGTGCCTATCTCTGTATACGCAGTACTAGCTGGCGATGCTTTCAAAGCTATCAACGCTGCTTTACAAGCTGGTAAGGTAACATCTGCTGATATGATGACCTTCCTACCAACCCTTAAAGGCCTTCCTGGTTTTACTGGTGAAATCGGCTTTAACGAAAAGGGTGACCGTGTAGGCGAATTCTATCGTACCTACAAAGTAGACAATAATGGCGTATTTACTTTACAGCCTTTATAGAATTTACTTAAATTGAATATGTGGCCGACTCAGCTTGCTGGGTCGGCTTTTTTATTATCCATTTTGTATTGAGTTTATGAATTATGATTTATTAAACATTATTTACTGTAATTAATAATTCTAAACTTAGTTTGTCCTTCTTAGGACATTATTAGCTATTGGTAAAGGAGCAATGTAAATGGAACTTGCTCATTTAATGAATTGCTTGCATTGTATAAAGACTAAATTATGCAAGACAATAAAAAAAGGGGGAAACTAAAAGTTTCCCCCATAAAGGCTTAATGAATACTAAAAGTAATCTTAGTGAACGCCTTGCTGAATCATTGCTTCAGCAACCTTACGGAAGCCAGCAATGTTGCCGCCAAGTACGTAGTCACCAGGGCTGTCAAACTCTTGTGCAGTTTGGCTTGCTGCATCAAAGATGCCTTTCATGATGTCTTTTAATTTTTCGTCAACTTGGTTAAATGTCCAAGCTTGCATGCTAGCATTTTGAGCCATTTCTAGTTGGCTTGTGGAAACGCCGCCAGCATTGGCGCATTTGCCAGGGCCGTATGCGATTTTAGCTGCTTGGAATACTTCAATGGCTTCTGGGGTAGAAGGCATGTTTGCGCCTTCACTTACCAAGTAGCAACCATTCTTTATAAGCATTTTTGCGTCTTCTTCAGTTAACTCATTTTGAGTAGCACTTGGGAAGGCTAGATCGCAATTTACATGCCATACAGGATGTTGGTTTTTGCCATAATCTTTTACAGGGATGTATTTAGCATCGGTGCAAAGTTCTGCGTAGCGTGTAAGGGAGGCGCGCTCAACGTCTTTAACTTGTCTTAAAGCGTCAAGGCTAATGCCTGCTGGATGGTAAATTGTGCCGCGTGAGTCACTGATGGTGACTGCTTTTGCGCCAAGTTGGTTAAGTTTTTCAATGGTGTATTGAGCAACGTTACCAGAACCAGATACAGCGGCAGTTGTGCCTTTAATATCTTTGCCAAGAGCATTTAGCATGTTTTCTGCAAAGTAAACGCAGCCATAACCTGTGGCTTGTGGGCGCACTAGTGAGCCACCCCAAAGCAGGCCTTTGCCTGTTAGTACACCGTCAAACTTAAGGGTCAAGTGTTTGTATTGACCAAACATATAGCCAATTTCACGGGCGCCAACGCCAATGTCACCAGCTGGGATGTCAACGGTATTGCCAATAATTCTAGTAAGTTCAATCATGAAAGCTTGGCAAAAACGCATAACTTCGTAATCACTTTTACCTTTTGGGTCAAAGTCACTACCACCTTTACCGCCGCCAATGGCAAGGCCGGTAAGGCTATTTTTGAAGATTTGTTCAAAACCTAAGAATTTTAAAATACTTTGGTTTACGCTTGGGTGAAAGCGCAGGCCGCCTTTGTATGGTCCAATGGCAGAGTTGAATTGAACACGATAACCGCGGTTAACTTGCACGCGGCCTTTGTCGTCTGTCCAAGCAACACGGAAGGTCAGTTGTCTTTCTGGCTCAGTGATACGCTCTAAAATATTGTGCTGTTGATATTTTGGATCGCGTTCAAAGACTGGACCTAATGAGTCCACTACTTCTTTTACTGCCTGCATAAATTCTGGTTGATGTGCGCAAACTTTTTTAAGTTTACGTAGTACTTTTTGTGGATAATTTACGGCCATATAATTCTCCTTATATATTTGTCTGGATGGAGTGTACTAAAAAAATGCTGGAAAAAAAAGCACTTTAAATGCTTTTTGGGGGATAAAATTAAATAAATTTATAAGTAATTATAAAAATAGAAATAAAATTCATTTAAATAACTGTTAGAGTTTGAAATTGTTCACTGCATTGCTTCTTTTGTTTTATTAGGGCTTGTGATATTAATAATGCATAAAACTTGAGAGGTATATTGTGCAAGATACTATCTTAGACATTGTGGGTAATACACCCTTTGTGAAGCTTAGCGCGCTAAATCCTTATGCTTGTGACATTTGGTTAAAGCTTGAAAGTAAAAACCCTGCTGGCTCTGTGAAAGATAGAGTTGCGGCATATAGTATTCAAAAAAATTATGCTGAGAATAATCTGTCAGAACAAAGCGTAATAATTGAAGCCAGTAGTGGTAATACAGGTATTGCACTTGCAATGATTGCAGCCGTTTATAAAGCGCGTTGTATTATTACCATGCCTGATAATATGACCGTTGAGCGTATAAAAGCCATGCAAGCCTATGGGGCAGAAGTTGTGTTAACCCCTGCGGCTGAGGGTATGGCTGGTTCTGTTAAAAAAGCAGAGGAGCTTTATAAAAATACGCCAAATTCTTTTATGCTAAATCAATTTGCTAATCCTCATATGGTTGACGCCCACTACGCTAGCACAGGGCCAGAAATATTTTCAAAATTTGGTAGTGACATGCATGCATTAGTCGCTGGTGTTGGCACTGGTGGGACCATCTCAGGCACAGGCCTCTATTTACGAGAAAGATTGCCTCATTTAAAAATACTTGCAGTTGAGCCACATGAATCACCTATGCTTTCAGAGGGTAAGGCTGGTAAACACGGCATTCAAGGCATTGGGCCAAATTTTATTTCAAAGGTTCTAAGGCAAGATATTTTAGATGAAATAATGCAAGTTAAAACAGATGACGCCATTGCTATGAGTAAAGAACTCTTTACTCAGGAAGGCATTAGTTGTGGGATTTCTTCTGGAGCTAATGTGGCGGCGGCACTACAGCTTGCACAAAGAGATGAAATGCAAGGTAAGACTATAGTCACATTCATTTGTGATACGGGTGAGCGTTATTTATCCTCAAACTAAAAGCGTTGAAAAATAGTAGTTTAACTTGAAATATTAAAAAACCACCAACACAAAGTTTTAGTGTTGGTGGTTTTAAAGTTTTTTTCAAAGGGGGTTTTCCCCTTAGTTAGTTGACGCAAAAAAATGGTTTTTCAAGCGGCGGCTAACACAATTTGAGCAAAGCTCA
>CAYJCI010000019.1:15033-18486 GCA_964368595.1 uncultured Desulfovibrionaceae bacterium | reverse complement strand
ATGTAGCTAAAGTGCAAAATAAAGTTCTATAATATTTTTATTAGCATATTCATAACTATATGACTTAACAGATGATTTTATTAAGTGAACTCCAAGTCCGCCTATGGGGCGATCTTCAATATCAAGGCTTAAATCAGGCTCTGGTGCTTCTTCAAAAGGGTTAAAGGGCTTACCTTCATCAGAAATTTGGATATAAAAGCATTTTTCACCGTTTAAATCCACAACCTTGCAGCTAAATTCGGCTATGGGTTCAATTGTACTGTCTTTAATATGGGCATAGGCGTAGCTTGCTGTGTTAATAAAGATCTCTTCAACGCACAACTTAATGCGTGATTGTAGAGGTAAAAATTCTTCTGGAAGATTTTTAGCTATAAATTCAAAAACTTGTAGCAATGAACAAGCTTTGGCTGGTACAGTAAGCCGTGACATAAAAACTCCCATTTATTATCCTAGCCAACCATTTATAAGGTAATTCTGCCAAGCGGTTGTACGGTAACTTCTGGAGTTAATTCTTGATATGAAATAACTGGCAAATCTTCATATTCTGCCTCCACAAGTTTCCTGACATAGCGTCGAATATCCATACTAGTTAATAAAACAGGAATGGGCGGAACTTGCGGAAATACGCCAATTTCTTCCTTAAGCTTTTGGATAAATCGTGCAGTGACATTGGGGTCAAGGGTAAGATATGCCCCCGACGAAGTTTGCCTAATGGCAGCACGAATTTCATCTTCTAAGGAAGTTTCCAATAAATATGCAGGGAGCATGTTAAGTGACGTGCCATATTGATAACTAATTTGCCTCTTTAGGCTAGTGCGTACATATTCAACTAGCAACACGATGTCTTTTTCTTGTTGGCCCCAGTCCACAAGCGCTTCAAATATATGGCGTAAATTTCGTACACTTATTTGTTCTTGCACAAGCCTTTGCAATACTTCGGCTATGCGCTGTACAGGCAAGACCCTTTGTACCTCACGTACAAGCTCCCCGAAGCGTTGCTCCATTTGCGAGAGTAGGTAGCGTGTTTCTTGAATACCCAAGAAGTCACTGGCATTGTGCTTAAGTACATAACTTAAATGGTGCGCCAAAACCTCAGACGACTTTAAGCATTGCATATTTGCCTTTTGTAAAAGAGGTAATTGCTTGTCCTCCACCCAAAGACAAGGCATGCCTGGCAAAAAATTATCGCTGGTAGTATATGAAAAACCCATCATGTTAAGGCTATCTGCTTGTTCACGTACCAGCACCTTGCCAGGGAGCACAAGCCCCCTGCTAGAAGGTATTTCATGTAAGAGTATAGAATAACTATTGTCTGGTAAGTGAGCATTAAAGCGTAATTGAGCACCAGGAAAGGGCACGCCCATTTCATGGTATAGCGCACGGCGCACTTGAGCAATGGCGGCATTTAGCTCTTTAGGCTTTAAGAAGGTTCTGAAGTTTTCAGCTAGGTCAATCATTAGCGGTATGGTAATTGAAAAGCTTGCATTTTCCGTGGGCGTGGGTAATGCATTATTTTTATCAGCATCGGGTGAGAGAGCGGCTGCTAACTGTTCATCAACGGTACTTGGTTGCTGCTGTGTAGTGCGATTAAGAGTGTAGCCAATAAAAGCAAGCACAGCACCAAAAAGTATGAAGGGTATCTTTGGAAAACCAGGCACAAGAGCCATAACTATGGCAATGCCGCCAGCCGCCATGATGGCCTTGGGCTGTGAGGTAAATTGCCCACGCATTTCACCACCCAAGGGGCCACCCTCTTCATCACCAGAAACTCTAGTCACCACAATACCTGCTGTAATGGAAATTAACAAAGCAGGTATTTGCGATACAAGACCATCACCAATGGTTAGGATAGAGTAAGTATCAACGGCTTGGCCAACAAGCATATCTCTTTGGAAAATACCAATACTTATGCCACCAACAATATTAACAACAGTAATAACCATGCCAGCAATGGCATCGCCCTTAACAAACTTCATGGCGCCGTCCATAGCACCATAGAGCAAGCTTTCGGTGGTAACGGCAGTACGCCTTTTGCGGGCTTCGTCCATGTCTATGGCCCCAGCACGCATATCAGCGTCAATACTCATTTGCTTACCTGGCATTGCATCAAGGCTAAAACGTGCCGCAACTTCGGCTACACGTTCAGAACCTTTCGCAATAACGATAAATTGCACTACAGTAAGGATGAGGAAGATAACTGCACCAACCACAAAGTTACCCCCAACCACAAGCTCACCAAAGGTATAAATGATTTCACCTGCATCAGCATGCAATAAAATCATTCGAGAAGTAGCAATATTTAGGGCTAGGCGAAAAATAGTTGTAAATAATAACAAAGTTGGAAATACGGAAAAAGCCAAAGCATTGGGAATATACAAAGCCATACACATAAGTAAGGCTGAAACCGTTAGGTTAACGGCAATGAGCACGTCCAAACCTAAGGGCGGAATTGGCAAAATCATAACCCCAATTACAACAATAACTAGGACGGCCATACCCATATCGGTTATATTTTTACTGTTTATGGACTGCATTAATATTCTCCACGGCTTCTTGTAATAATTGTTTGGCTTCTGCTTGCCTATTGCTTTTCCAAAGGCTAGTGGCGCAAAGTGTGGCCACGCTCATGTGGTCATCGCCTGTAGTGGTCTTAAGTAAGTTATAGCCTATGTCCAAGGCTTCTTTGTAAAGTTCATTATCCAAATACACAGCACATAATAAGGGCAAATAGTCTGGGCTATCCGGCTCCAAATATTGCAAACCTTCAAGTACAGCAAGGGCCTTAACATGCTTTTCATTTTGCCATAAAATAAAGGCAAGTGTAAGTAGGCTTTGCCCATCTTCGGATAAGGAATTGTTTTGCATAATAATAAAAACCTATTTTAAGCGCGCACCAAGGTTGTGCGATAATTTTGAAGCATTTCTTGTAACATTTCATCATCTTCCAAAACGTCAACCATGGCTCGTAGTGTAGTAGATTTCTCCTTACTTGCCAATCTATCTGTCCTTCTGCGTATGCTTTTAAGTCTATTTCTAAGCTCTGCAGGCATAAGAACCTTTGAAGAAATATCAGGCATAATAAAACTTTTAACAGCACTTTCCCAGCGAGAACCAGCCTGCAACCAAGTGATATTTTGCATATCCACTTGCGAACCCATAAAGGTAGAGTTACTTGGTAAGACCTGCTGTGTTAAAGGTAAGGCATCCAAGCCCTTAGCCTGTGCAGGTGTTTGAACTAAGCCCTCAATGCCCTGACTTAAATTAAAATTTATGAATTCAACAGCCATTTACATACCCCTCAAGGAATCCTGACACTTGATACAATCATCAAGAGCTTTTTCAAGCATATTCATGCTAGAATTTTGCGGAATACGCCGCACAAAGCTAATAACTTTATTGTGATAATAAGCCTTAACTGGTTCATGCTCATGAGCAATGTATGCAGCTTTTTGC
>CAYJCI010000019.1:0-14933 GCA_964368595.1 uncultured Desulfovibrionaceae bacterium | reverse complement strand
ACTTTTTGCCTTTGCTCTATAGAAGTAAAAATCTTAGTGGGCAAATTTCTTGCAATTTCACGTACACCACGCACAAAAACAGCATCACGTGTGGGATTTGCGCTAACCAAAAATGGCATGGAGTGCCTAAGTGACGGTTCGGTAATGGCACTATTGTCTTTATTTTTCAAGATACCCAGCATAAGGTCACGTGGGTGCGGCTCCGTACTTACAAAGCGTTTTGCCGTGTTCTCGCAAAGCTTGCCAGCATCAGCATACAAAGTGCCAAGATTTTGCACCACATACAAACCCTCTGCCACTTCATGCAACTGTTCAGGGGCACAAGATGGCTGCAAGGATTGCATATCAACGCCTAAGGCTTTGCGTAAAAACTCTACCGTCTGGGGTAAGTTCTCTGGATTATATTCATCCATCAAATTCTTAAAAGTACGCTCATAGCTACTATAGTCAAGGATATGAAATCTATAGCAATCTCTTGCTTCCTGAGGGGTCAAGTCCTTATGCTCAATGGGTGCTATATTATAACCGGCACGAATATGTGCTCCAGCTTCTTTTTGTAACATTTCAAGAGCTTTACCAAGTTCTGCATGAAGTGGGTCACTTTCTGGCAAGTGACTTTGGGCATGGCGCAAGGCCGCATCTTGCAAAGTGGGATCACGAAAGAATTTTTTTACTAATTCTAGTTGTTTACTGGCGTCGCTGTCTTTTGCTTGCATGAGAGCACGAGTAAATATTTCTACCTCATATAAGGACATGCCCGGCAAAATATCCGAACCACTTTTTTTAACCTTGTTATCTTCTTCTTGTTTTTTCTTAACATTCTTACTGCCAACCTTGCTTGCAATGCTAAGTGCTGCTTCTTCTGCCATATCAGCAACATTCACAGCACCCTTGGGCAAGGTTTGCACCTGAGCGCCCTTCCAAGAAGATTTTTGAGCAACATGTGCCGAAGTTGTTTGTTGTACACTTCCAGCAGTATTCACTTGATTATTTTGAATAACTGAAGTCATGAATGCCTCTCATGAGAAATCTGTTTAACCCAACGTATAACCTCTGCCACTGGCTTCATGAGTTCACGTGGAATGTAATCATCACTGCGTCCATCACGTTGTAAAGCTCGCGCCAAGGGCACGTTTCGCATAATGGGAACATTATTTTTTTCAGCAACTTCCATCATCTTTAAAGCCACCGCACCTTGCCCCATTCCTGTTATCATGGGTAGTGGGGTCTCATCCTCTGCGTAGTGCAAGGCTACGGCAATATGTGTAGGATTAGTCACCAATACAGTGGCAGATGCCGCCGCATTTATATTATTACTATTAATAATTTCTTTGTGCAATTGCTTGCGTTGCGCCTTAATGTGCGGGTCGCCTTCCATTTCTTTATATTCACGCTTTACTTCGTCTTTGGTCATCATCAGTTCTTTAATATGAAAGCGTTTTTGGAAAAAATAATCCACTGCCGCCACTAAGGCAAACACAGCCACTGTCCAGCTAATTATATCAAAAAGAGTCTCACCAAATACATCTAAAAAATACTCAATGTTGCGTAAACCAGCCTTAAGTAAGGCGTCCACGTGGCTTTGAGCCACATAAAATAAGATTATTCCAAGCAAGAGCACTTTGATTATGGTCTTGCCAAGCTCAAGTAAGCCTTTTTTTGAAAAAACCTTCTTAAACCACTGCTGTGGGTTTAACTTATCCAAGGATGGCTTTGCACCCTCAAATGATATAAGTACGCCAAATTGTGCAAATTGTGAAGACAGACTTAAAACAACAATCCCAAATAAAATGGGTACACAAATAAAAACTGCCAATTCAAAACAAATCTCCGCCAAAGTCCAAGCGGCAGTTTCAAAAGGCTTGGCAGACTCAGCAATGCTCCTTAAAATCAAATTTTCAATACGCTCGAAAAAATCATCCCAAAATATGGCAATAAGCGCGAAGGAAGCAATAATTCCCACGGCAGAAGCAATTTCTGCACTCTTAGCTACCTGCCCCCTATTACGTGCATCACGCAGGCGTTTGGAGGTAGGTTGTTCAGTTTTTTCTCCAGCACTATTTGACATACCAAACATCCTTTAAGGCATTAAAAATATTTGGTAAGTGTAAAACATCTTCCAACAAAACGCTATGCAAAACGCCCATATAGAGCACAAGCAAAATGAGCATAATTCCACTCTTTATGGGCATACTCAAAATAAATACATTCAGCTGCTGGGCAAAACGATTCACAAGACCGAGCGAAAAATCAGTTAAAAAGAAAATTCCAATAATCGGAGCACTTAATACAAGAAAAATCACAAAAAAAGCTGAAATTTGCTCCAGTAAAAATCCACCAAGCAGAGTTATATTTTCTGGTGGAGTTAAAGAAAACACTGGCCAAAAAGCATAACTTTCAACAAAACCACCCACAAAAAGAGTAAATGCACCGCTGCCACAGAAAATTAGCGTTGTCCATTGAAAGAAAAATGAACCAAGGGTCGATGTTTGCTCTTGAGAAAGCGGGTCTTGTACATCTGCTTGACTACTGCCTCGTTGGTTATCCACAATAAAACCAACGCTCATGGTAGCCCAAAAAATTAATCCAGCCAAAAAAGCAAATATAAAACCAAGCAACATTTCCTTGAGTAAAAGTGCACCACCAATCATTATACTCACGGGCTCGTCAGGCATATCTTGCATAATAATTGGTAAAACCAATGGGCTAAGCGTAAAGGCAAAAGCTGTCACCAATAAATTGGGCATAACAGTTGTGCCCATAAATGGTAAAACGCGAACAAAGACAAGCACCCGTGCTAACAAAAAGGGAGTAAGCCATATGTTTTCGAGTAGCGCGTCCATAAAAAGTCCAAGCTAAAACTATATACCTGCATGCCAAAAGATGGTGAATAAGTGTCTGGTAAAATGTAAAAATTCACCACCAAGCCAAGCCGCCGTTAAAAGTATAACCAAGATAACGCAGCCAAGCTTTACACTAAAGGCAAGGGTTTGCTCCTGAAGTTGAGTTACAGCTTGAAAAAAACTTACCAACAAGCCAACCACAGAGGCCACAATAATGGGAGGCATGGAAATTTTTAACATGAGCAAAATGGATTGCACAGTTAAGTCAAGCATTCCTGGTTGCGCTAATGAATTCACGATTTCTCCCAAATAATCAATTAGTTGATGGTGATTATTTTAAAGTTATTATCTTTTTGTATGAACCAATTAATTGTAATTTCGAAACAAGTTTTTGAGTGATAAGCCAAGGCTCTTCACGCAATTAATTAAACAGAATATCTATTTATAACTAAGTACAAGACCTTGCACCACAAGTACCCAACCATCCACAAGCACAAAGGCAAGTAATTTGAATGGTAGTGAAATTGTCGTTGGTGACATCATCATCATGCCCATAGCAAGTAATATATTTGAAAAAATTATATCAATGGTCAAAAAGGGTAAGTAGAGCAAAAAGCCCATCTGAAAAGCTCTGGTTAATTCTGATACTGCAAAGCTTGGAATTAATATGGAAAAATCTGTATCCTTCAAGTTTTTAGCAGCGGCTTCTGGCCAAATGCGTTTGGCAGTGTTTAGAAAAAAATACGTGGTTTTGGGGTTGGAATGTTTGACTAAAAAGTTTTTAAAAGGGCCCTTTACATCATCTGCCACTTCCGTCAAACCTACAATGCCTATATTGGCATTAATATCTTTTTTTTCAAGTAATCCATAGGTTTCTATGACTACGGGGCTCATAATAAATATGGTAAAAATAATGGCAATGCCATTAAGCACAGTGGTTGGCGGCACTTGCTGTACACCAAGCGCATTACGCACCAAGGATAACACAACGACAATCTTCAAATAAGATGTGCAAACCATTACCAAGAAGGGGGCCAGTGAGAGTAACAAAAGCCCCAATACAATAAAAAAAGGATCCATGGTTTGGATCATAATACACCTTTTTGTTAACTATTTAGAAAAAATTTCAGTTATCTGAACACCAACTCTACCGTCAATATCCACAATGCTACCACGCCCAATACTTGTATTGCCAATGCAAATGTTCACCGCAGATTCAAGACTAGCAAGTGGTCCAAGCACCATGCCTGCACTTAGCTTTGATACTTCATTCAAACTTAGGGAAACAGAACCAAGCTGGCACTGCACGGCTATGGGGCAGTCCGTAGGTTGCGCAAGGGGGGATGCATTATCCTCGGCGGGATTTTCTGTTGGTGTATCAAGCTCAACATTGGTTTGGTCTGCTAAATTTTCTATATTATCTTGCATAAAACTCTCCACAGTAATTACCCTTGTATTAAGGTTTAATTGTGCCTTAGCAAAAGCATTGCCAAGATTTAGAAGTATATTAATATTCTTGTCCAAAGGCAATAGTAGGCAATCACCAATTGCCAACTGTTCAAGCTCTAATAAGGACATGGGCTGCCATTGCCAAATAAGATTAAGTACTGTGTTTGCCTTAGCAAGTACTGGTGGTATGCTTGCATCCTCTTGTGTAAGCTCATTAGTGTACTGCTCTACATTGCTTAATAAGCTTTGCATAAGAGGTTTTGGTAAACTTGTTATAAAACCGAAAGTGACATCTTTATGTTCTGAATTTACCGAACATAGTTTGAAGGCTATGCTTTGATTTAAATCAGACTCGCTTAAAGGTTCGTTGTTGCTATTAAGGTGAAAATCCTCCAATTCACAACTATAACCAAACGTTTTTGATAGGCTTTCCAAAATGCTCTTACTATTATTTTCAATTATAATATGCAGTAGTTCCTTAGGTATAACATGAAAATCTTGCACATTTAATGGAGGCTCAGCAAAGGGTGTTAGGTTTTCCAAATAGCAATCACATTCTTGACCGCCTATCTTTAAGTTCAAAACGCATTTCCAACTACGAGGCAGGATAGAACTTTCTACAAATTGCCCCTGCCAAGATGCATTATTAAGATTTAAATTAAAAGAAACTTTAGCAGCGAGTAGAGCGTTTTGTAGCTGTACCCAAGCCTTGGAGAGCTTGGGGAGCTTTAATTTTTGCACATTCAATTGTTGCCTTAGTTCTAGATTTTGAGTATTATTAATCATTAATCAACCTACATAAGGATTTATATGGATATTTCTATTGAGCACACACAAAATGCCCTAATAATTACCATGACAGGCTCACTTGACGCCCTAAGCGCACCGCATATGGATAAAACCATGCAACAAGCCTTTGAAAATTCCGTTCCGCCCAAGTGCATTTTCTGCATGGAGGGCGTTGACTACATTAGTTCCGCCGGTTTACGCTCTGTCCTTGGTGTGGCAAAGACCATGCGTAAAATAAAGGGGCAACTTATCTTTGTAGGCCTAGTGCCAACAGTGAAAGAAGTCTTTGATATGTCTGGTTTTTCTTCTTACTTTAAGGAGTTTGAAAATCTTGAAGCTGCCATGGCCTCAAGTATGTAAACCCTATTTTGTAGCAACCAAACAAACTTCAAACTGTTAGCTATTCTCCCACAAAAATCTACCGCGCGAGCGACCATCTTCGCGGCCCTGGCCATCTTTATTGCCATCAGCTTGGGAGCTTTGCTCAACCACTTGCACGCTAATTTCCTTATCCTTGCAACTATTTTGCAGGCTAGTTTGCAAGGTGCTTAAGTTTTGGTGTAAAGTATTGGAACTATCCATATTGGCAGTTTGCAATTGTACAGATAGTTTGCCCTCTTCCATGCGCAACATAATTTGAGTATCTGCAAGCACAGCATTATTTACTTTTATTAAAACTTCTTGCTTATTCTCATTGGCGGCAACAAGTATATTATCCACAAGCTTATTGACCATGTCAGCATTAAGCTCTGCCTTGTTTATATTTGTGCTGTTTACTGCTTCAGTAGCATTACTCATGGTTAAATTGGCAAGCATGGCATCAGCACGTGACCCAGTATTACGCTCAAAAAGTGATTCTTTTTTATCACTTGATGATTTTGCGGAATCTTTTAGTGCTTCTTTAAAATCGTCAGCATCTTCGTTGCTAACTTCATCTTCTGATTTTGTGGAAGAGTTTTTTGGCATCTCCACATTTCTTGTATTAAGATTTACATTGCTCATGCGCCCTCCATTTCTGCTTCTTCGGCCCTTTCTTCTATGATTCGTTGTTTGCCTTTCCAAATATTACTGTGCTCAGTAATCTTTGCATGTTCCTTGGTGGCTTCTTGCCAATGCTTGTGAGCAATATTTTCTTGTTCCTGCATGGCTTGCAAATGATTTCTTGCCTGTAGAACTGCTTCACCCAAGGCTAATTGATGATCCATTAATTTTTTTACATCCAAATGGAAGGCATCCAAACGCTCCTGATTAACAACTTTTTCCTTAATTTCTGCAAAAAGCTCTTTTTCTTTGCTCGGTCGCTCAGCTATAAATTTTTCATGAGCCTCAATGGCTAATTGTAAATCATTTTCAGCTTTTGCAGTAGCTGCACGGGCTTTTGCAAGTTCTCGTTGAGATTGTTCCTCACGCATTTTGCAAACACGTAAAAAAGCTTGCAAAGGATATTTCTTCACGCAAGGCTATCCTTAAGCATTTGCAAACAATCCTCAAAGGAGCATTTGTCATGCTGCCCTTGACGTAAAAATGCCCGCATTTTTTCTATATGCTTAATGGCTCTATCAGCCTCTTTATCGCTACCTTCTTTATATTCACCAATTTGCACAAGTAAGGAAATTTCTTCATATTTTGCATACATCTTGCGAAAATCTTGGGCTAAAGCACGATGTTCTGCACTGGTAACAGCACCCATAACTCGGCTTATGGAGGCAAGTACATCAATGGCAGGGTAGTGGTTGGCCGAGGCTAAAGCACGTGAGAGGATGATATGCCCATCTAAAATTGAACGGGTTTCATCGGCAATGGGTTCTGTCATGTCATCACCTTCCACAAGCACCGTGTATAGGGCTGTGATTGAGCCCTTATCGGAGTTGCCAGCACGCTCCATAAGCCTTGGTAAAGATGAAAATACCGATGGCGGAAAGCCACGCCTTGTGGGTGGTTCACCTGCTGCAAGGCCAATTTCACGCAAGGCTCTGGCAAAGCGTGTCACCGAATCCATAAGCAATAGTACGTTTTTACCTTCATCTCGAAAATATTCAGCAATGGCTGTTGCTACATAGGCTGCCTTTAGACGCTCCATGGAGGAGCGATCTGAGGTAGAAACCACAAGAACAGACTTGGCAAGCCCTTCTTCACCAAGGTCATTTTCAATAAATTCACGCACTTCACGACCACGCTCACCCACAAGGGCAAGCACAGTTACATCAACCTCAGCCCCACGCACAAGCGATGAGAGCAAGGTACTCTTACCACCACCTGCCGCGGCAAAAATGCCCATACGTTGACCTTGACCGCAGGTTAATAGCCCGTCCAAAGCACGTACACCAAGGTTAAGTGGTTTTGAAATAATTTTTCGCTCTAAGGGCGAAGGCGGGTCGGCATACACTGGATATTGCTTAAAGCCCTCCAAGGAAGGCCCACCATCAATGGGATTACCAAGGCCATCAAGCACTCGCCCCATAAGCTCAGGGCCTACGGCAACAGAGTGAGTTGTGCCAGAGGGGATAACTTCTGTAGCTGTTGAAACTCCGTGCATTTCGCCAAGAGGGGTGAGAATTGCCGCCTCATTGGAAAAGCCTACCACTTCGGCATAGAGCTGTAGTTCGGACCAAGGATTGCGTAAAAGACAAATTTCGCCAATGCTTACACCAGGGACAACAGCTCTAATGATTGTGCCCACAACTTCCTTAACTTGTCCGCGAACCTCCACGGACACAGAGCTTTTTAATGCTTCTTGTAGGGTATTGCTTATGTAAGAAAGACGCATATTTAAACCTTCTTAAGGTTGCCTTCAAATACTCTGCGTAAAGAAGCCAACTGCACAGTAAGTGAAGCATCAATAATGCCAAGGTCACTTTCCAAAATGCATGCTCCAGGTGCAAGTATTTTATCAGATACAACACGGATGCTATCCACACCAAAAGTATCCTTGCTTAAATTAGCAATCTCATTTTGCACAAAGTTAAGCTCTTGAGGGCAGACGCGCATGATAACATTTTTTTGCCCGCGTACATAGCTTAAGGCACGGCGTACAATGCTAACAATTCTTTCTTCAGGTGGAATATCGTCTAAAACTCGCTGCAAGGATTTCATTACAATATCCACAGTAGTTTTTTCAAGACTTTCAATGAAATCAATGCCCTTTGCTATGGCTTCAAAGGTGCGTTCTGCCATTTCTAGGCGACCTTCCTCAAGTCCTTCTTCATAGCCACGGCTCTTTTCTTCCTCAAAGTAAACTTTAGCTTCAGCCTTAATGCTTTCTGCCTCTGCTTCTGCCGCTTGTAAAATTTCATTGGCTTTTAATAAGAGCAAGTATTCATCTGCTTTTAAAATATTTGCAGTGGGGTTCACATGGATACGCTGCTTTTTTAAGCAAAAAATGTTGTCCATCCTTCCTCCCAAGGGCATGTAATTTCTTTAAATAATAAAACTCTAAGTAAGGGCCAAGCCAAAGCCTCTTTGTGGCTTAAGCTAGCAGAAGATAAGGGCAAAAACTGCCCTGCATCATAACTTGGCAATTTTAACATGTGTTGCGAAAAAGTTTGTATTTTTGCAACATATACACAAAGCTCGTCTAGGCTTACAAGGGTACGCAAAACTAAATTTTGCCCTCCTAGTTGCACACAAGAAAGAATGCTCCAAAGTCCCCAAGCCACAATACGCTCGTCTAGGGGCAGGTTTTCAAAAATATTTGTAAAAGTATCACCCTTTACATTAATTAATACATGGTCGCTATGCCCCTTATACATAAGAGTTTTTTGCAAACTAAATGTATAAAGATTAGGGTGTTTTGCTTGCTCTAAAGGAGGAAGCATGCTCTCAAGAGCTTGGATTTTTTCAACCTCACTACGTGATACAACCTTGGCAATGTCCTCTCGGCAAAGGCTCATCCCTGCCATAAGTGCTAAGTGATACAAGTGCTCACGTGGAAGCAGGGCTATGCGAGCAGGTATTTGCGAAAAATCTTCATGGTCTACACTGCTTATGCCAAGGCTTTCATTAAAATAATCTTTATGCAAGGCCAGATTGGAGCATTGCATAATAGAGTCATAAAGTTCTACACCCTCTGCTGGAAAAAGCCTTTTAGGTATATTATAAACAAAATTTTGATAATAGTCAGCCAAACGACGGAAAAACCAAGGATTTTGCACAAGAGTTTGCGAATAAAATTCCCTTAACTCCATTGCCCCTTGCATTATTGTTCACTCCCACTAGGTTTTTTTATAAAACGAGGCCAAATCCAAATACCCATGGCAAGCATTAAAAAAGCAAAACAAGCTGCAAAAAGCCCCCAAACATAGTTTGCAGAACTCGCAGCAACACTAATACCAAGAACATTTACAAGCTTTGCTCGCTCAACTTTTTTTAGCGGTGGGGCAGAAAATAAAAATACAGAAATATTATCGTATGTGAGCCCCTGAATACTGTTTTCAACTAATTGCTTAATGCGGGCAACTTCGCTTTCAATGCTAACCCCAGAGCGATGTTTAATAAATACTGAGGCGGAAGAGGGCGTATTTGCAGTGCCAAAAACATCTGCTGTTGGCAAAACTACATGCACACGTGCAGCCAAAACTCCATCAATAAGTGCTATGCTTCCAGCCACTTCTTGCGAGAGGGCATAAATTAGCCTTGCATTTTCTTCTAGCGGAGTTGAAACAACTCCTTCTTTTTTAAATACATTACCCATGGAGTCGTAGTTTGTGCGAGGCAAGCCTTCGGCGGCGAGCAATTCAACACTGCGAGCTAGCTCTGACTCATCAACTACGACCGAGAACATGTCATTTTGTCCTGCGGTCTTTTTTGCCATAATACCTTGGCTTGAAAGGAATGAGACAATTTCATTGGCTGAATTTTCAGATACATTTGTAAAAACAATGCTTTCACAGCCGTATAAACCTAATGTTGCACAAAGCAACAAGGATAACAAACATGAGCGAATGTATTTATTTATCATTACTGACCTTTAAGTAGAGTTTGTATGCCCTGACTGGTTTTTGAACCTACTTGCCCCATAACCTGTTGACTGGTAGCAAGCTGGCCAACTTGTAATTGCAAGTTATACATCTGGCCAATTTGGCTGTTGGCATCAATATCTGATACTATTTTATCCTTGGCACCTTGAATATCATTTTGAGTCTTTTCAAGCCCTTGAAGTATGCGATCTCCAAGTGATTGAGTAGAGTCAGTAGCTGGTTTTACATCGCTACTTTGGGCTGCGCCTTCATTTGCATTAGTAGGTTGCACGGATTGCGTGTTGTTAACTTCGCTTGTGCCTCCTACCATATCACGAAAGGACGTGGACTCCTCGGCTGAGACAGTACTCGGCTGAGAGGGAGTTTGCCCTATTGAGTCGCCACCAATTTTTTGAATAGCCTGTTGGCTTGCTGGATCTATCATATGCAATCCTCACTATAAATCGCTTAGGGTTGACTCTGCTATCTTTCTTGCATCTTCTGGAGTGTCTTTACTTGCAAGTAGATTTTCTAAAACAGCTCTACCACGAGCTGAATTTTTATTCATGCAAAGCATAAAACCGTACCAAGCCTGTACATGTGGATCACTTTCAAATTGAGGAAAGGCTTGCTTTTCTAAAATTTCAATACCCTTTGCATGGTGTCCACGATGTGCTTCACACATGGCAAGACCAAGTACAGGGCCAGCTTTGTCTGCCCGTAAGGACGCTAAACTCTTAAAAATTTCTTCGCTAAGGCGTACATGCCCAGTCCATAAACCAGACAGAGCAATTTTGCCTAATAGGCTTGCCATTTCTTGGCTAACTTGCATAAGACCCCCTACATTTTTTGAGCAACAGACTGCTCGGCATCGGTCAATGTTTTAACAAGGCCACTAGCAAGGGACATCATGGTTGAGTACTCGGCGGCTAGCATGTTAAATTCAATCATATCTGTTTCGCTTAGCTGGTCCTTGGAGGCAAAGGTTGCAATTTGGGCTGAGAGGTCTTCAATGGAGCCAGACATAGAATCAAATGCACTGCGAGCTATATCACTCATATTATTCTCCTAAATTAAGAAATGTTTATAAACAGTATGCTATTTAAATATTGTTCAGCTTGCTATAACGCAAAGCAACAATACTAAAGGCTGCCATTAATGCTGAACGATACTCTTTAGCTTTGGCAAATTCTACTGGGGTAAGCCCTTTTTTAATGGCTGCATCCACCAAGTCTACTTGCTCACTAATGGCCTTGTGGATTTTATCTATCGCCTCAACACCATGCTCTTGAAGAGCGGCATCTAGCGAAAAGTTACTAGCAAAAATGTCCATCTTACCTCCTAGGATTATTCATATAAACAATACTAAACAATTAGCGTGGGCAATAAAACAATCTATCGCCTTGAATAAATGTTGTATATTTTTCTCTAATATCTTGAACTTGTAGACCATTTGGCAAATATGTACCCCGAGCATAGCTTTTATTTTGAAAAATCACATGCAATTGAGCACCCAAACCGCCAAACGTTAAACTTTTGCAAAAACTACTTTCCTCTACCTTATCCATGCTAGAATTAATTTGCACAGCTTGTTGAGGCGCAGGCTTTTGTGTGGCTTCCACAAAGGGCGAAATTCCACGAGTCATGTCCGTTGTTTTTTGGATAAACTCTCGTAATTTAGCTCTTTTATCTTGAGTAATTCCAGTGGTTTCTAAAACTATACTATAAGGCCCTGCAGTTAATTTTACCACGTCTTGTAAGCCTGCACTAAGCAAATTTTCTTCCAAGTAGCCTTTTGTCTGTTCATAATATGCAATATCTTTTCGTATCTGCGCCCTTGCCATCTCTTCTTTAAGAGGTGCAAATAGCTCTGCAAGTACTTTTTCATCATAAATATAGCCATAAACTCGCACAGCCCCCTGCAGGGTGCGAGCTTGTAAAGTCGCCCCTTCTGCATCTATGCGTGCTTGCATACTTTGACTAAGGTCATCCAGCGCCACAAAGTTTGTTATTATTTCAAAGGGTAAACCTTGCAAGGCTTGTTCTAAAACTTCCTGAGTTTGGCTGTTATCAACGCTACCTCTAATGGTCCATGCACCTTGTTTGTCATAGCTTACGTCAAGCCCTGTGGCATTTTGGCTAAATAATATTGCGTCTATGTTTTCACGTTGAAGCTCAATCTCGCTGGGGCTATTTGCGGTCCAAATTCCTCCAACGCATAAGGTAAAAAGTAAAATCAATAATACTAAACGTAAAATCACTTTTTTCGACCCAAGAAAGGCTAAAGGACCTTGGCCTTGAGGATTTAATTCTAGTTTTTGTTCGTCTGGAGTGGTATGTGCAGTTGCACTTTTTTCCTTATCTTCTGGATTATTTACTGAATCGTTATTTTCATCTGAATCAATTTTTTTATGGGGTATTTCAATGTTTGGCCATTGCCCTTGGTCGGCACTACCAATGGCTACATGCACCTCTCCAAGGCTAATGCAAGTATAGGGTGGTACATCTGCGCCATTTTCAGCAATGTCTTCGCCCTGCAGTTGATTATTGTTTACACCTGCAGCAGGCACAAGAAAGGCACTACCATCCTCACGCACTTGCAAAGTTGCTTGGCGAGGTGACGTATCGCTGAGTAATATATCACAAAGCGCGTCGCTACCAATGCTCCAATCGCCAGCGCTTAGCTCCATATGTGCCCCTTGGTGTAGGCCTGAAAGTATGCGTAAAATAATGCTCAAAATTATTCCTTATATGGGCTTAAAGCGAATTTCCATCAGTATTTGGTGTAGTCTGCGGTTTAGGCTGCACTGTAGGTGCACCAACAGGCATGGGCTCTGGAAACACAGTGGATGAATTAGTGGGAGTGCTTTTACGTGCCTCTGGCACCATATTGGTGCGTTTAGAGCAACCACCTGAAGGAACTTCCACCATGGGATGCATAGTCTTATCAAAAGCTGTATTAACACTTGGGGGCAAGTTTGGGAGGTTGCGCGGGTCAATTATGCGTGGTGAAATAATAAACAGGCGCTCTTGCTTGTTTATAGTGTCTTCCTCTGTTTTGAAAAGATACCCAAGCACCGGTATATTCATAAGAACTGGTATACCATTGGCAACAACTTGTTTGGTTTCATAATAATATCCACCAATGACCAAGGCTTGCTGATTACCAACTACAGCTTGCGTACTAATGGTAGTCTTGCCCACTTGTGGTAAATCTAAACCAGAGCCAACAGAAGGTGGGGAGCTAACACCATCTTCAATATTAACCACAAGCTTTACTAATGGCTTGCCATCTTCTTGATCAACAATTTGCGGGGTCACTCGTAAAACTGTACCATAGGTTACATCAAAGAGATCCACCGTTTGATAACCTTGAACTTGCACATAGAAAGTTCTGGTATTTTCTAGCACGGCCTCAATATGGTCGGAAGTTAGCACCGTTGGGCGAGAGAGCACCGAGGCATTGCCAGCGGTTTCTAAAGCTTCGATGCGAGCCATAAGTGTATCAATACCGTTGGTAAAAATACTGGTGACTTGCAAACCTTGACCCACAGTACTTGTAAAATCAAGAGGATTTGCCACAGTTCCTGTATTTATACCACCAAGTATATTGGTTGAGCCGTCAGCGGCAAGGCCAGTACCTTGATAAGAAAGGCCGAGAGAGCGCATGCTACTAACATTCACATCGGCAATGGCGGCACGTATTTCCACGAGAAATACTGATTTATCAAGCTCGGAAATTACAGTGTCATAAAAAGGCATGAGGTGCTCTTCATCCCAAACAATTACAGCATTTAGGCGCGGGTCTGCTAAGATGCGTGCACCACTTGCAACGGCTGGTGCGGCTACAGCTTGATTTGACTTGCCTTCAGCATCACTTTGTGTGGGTACATATCCTTGTGTTCCACCGCCACTACGGGCAAGACCTTGCCCCATGCGTCTATTAACCTGACCTTGTGTGGGGGCTTTTTCATTGTTAGCATTGTCAATATCTTGAGTACCTACTAATTGACGTAGTAAAGAAGCAACACCTGGAAGGGTTTTACTTTGCTGCCCAAGGTTTACGGTAACATCATCGGCAAAGGCATGCCTTAACTTAAAAACTCTAGTAACCTTAGGTATGGGTGGAGCAAGCTGAACAAGAGTATCCGCGATGGAGCGGATAATTTCCACATAGGCCATAGGGGCAGTTATCATAACCATCATACCTTCATCGCCTGAGCGTAATGGATATTGAGGGTCATAAGCTCCCATTTGGCGTAAATTGGCTTTTAAGGTGGATACACCAGCATAACCAAGGGGGATAACTTCACTTACAAGGGCTGCTTTGCTATCAAAATACATTGTGGAGGCGTTCATATATGTGGCAATATTTTTTGAACGATCCATAAAACCCATAAACTCTTGGGGGGAGTCAAAGGCAAATTCGCCAGTAATACTACCTTGTAATTCAGAGACAACTACGCAAGCTCTGTTTACATGGGTAGCATATGCACACAGCAATTCTTGCATAGGGGTACTGTCAGCACTATAGTAAAAGGTGGTAGCTACAGCCCTTAGGGGTAAGAAAGCTACTGTAAATAGTAAAAATGATAAAATAAAAGCACGTTTTAACATAGTGCAAACACTCCGATATGGCAAAAGTTTGTCCGTTAATAAGATACATTGCCACAAAATACATATAATCTCAAGCAATATGCATAAGATTAATTTAAGACTCCATACGTAATTTGCTACACAAAGAGCCTCATATTACCTAAGTTTGAGCTGCAGTTGAGCGAGAATCCTTAGCCGCTTGCATAAGACTTTGTGCCATTTGCAAGATGGTTGAACGCTTGTTTGCTGCATCATTGGTAATGAGCATTTGTTGCTCATTTTGGCTTGATACGGTGGATTG
>CAYJCI010000018.1:2629-20005 GCA_964368595.1 uncultured Desulfovibrionaceae bacterium | reverse complement strand
GATAGAGAACTATAGCGAGATATATACAGATATAACCTGTTATAGATAAATATAGTTAGTTATATGTAGATATAACCAACTATCACTATAACTACATATAACTTATTATAACTTGAAATATTTGAGTAAAAACATTACTTAGCAATACAATGTTTGAACATTTAATTTGGTGATATTTATGGATAAAATACTAAACCCCTTTCCCCAGGTGCGGGTACGCCGCCACCAGATCTAGCAGGTAGAGAGCATATACTTGAAAGTGCACAAATCTTACTTGGTCGCACACTCAAGCAAAAACCTGAAAAAAGTTTATTTATTACTGGATTACGCGGTGTTGGCAAAACTGTATTGCTTAATAAAATTCACACACGCTGAAGAACTTGGATATACAACTGCTATGATAGAAATAGCAGAACAGAAGAGCCTTGCCGAGCAACTAATTCCTGAAATTAGGCGCATGCTGCTGGAGATAAGCACAAAAGCTAAAGCTAGTGATGTCATCAAAAAAAGCTTAGCTGTATTACGAAGTTTTATAAATTCCATCAAAATAACTGTTGATAACAACGCTTTTGGGATTGACATTGAACCGGAAGTTGGAGCTGCTGATAGTGGCGATTTAGAATTAGATTTAACAGCATTATTTATATCCATTGGCAAAGCTGCCAAGGAAAATGAAACAGGTATTGCCCTTATCCTTGATGAAGTTCAATATTTAAACTCTAACGAGTTAGCCGCCCTCGTGGCTGCAATGCACAAAATGCAACAATTACAACTTCCTGTAGTCCTAATTGGTGCAGGACTACCCACTCTTTATGGTATATTAGGCGATGCAAAATCATATTCGGAGCGTTTATTTAGCTTCCCACCCATTGGACCATTATCAGAAGATGAATCATTTAGAGCATTGAAAAATCCCATCACAAGTGAGGGGGAAAGCATTACACACGAGGCATTAAGTAAGATATATGAAATTACTCAAGGTTACCCATACTTCATTCAAGAATGGGGTTATCAATCATGGAACATAGCGCAAGATTCACCCATTGGTGTACAAGATGTAATTAAGGCTACACAGCTATCTGAACAACGACTTGATGACAATTTTTTTAAAGTTCGCTTCCATCGCCTTACCCCAAAAGAAAAGCAATATTTGCGTGCTATGGCAAGCTTAGGTGCAGATTCTCAACGCTCAGCTGATATTGCAAATGTCATGGAGGTAAAAATCAGCGCACTTGGTACAATACGAGAAAACTTAATAAAAAAAGGCATGATTTATTCACCCAAATATGGATATGTTGCCTTTACTGTGCCTCTATTTGATGAATTTATGTGCCGTGCTATACCGAGTATGCACAGCATAATTGAATAATATAATATTAATTAGCAAGCCTATCACTTAACCTTGTGAAGCGTTTATGGGTGCGATTATTGTTTACCGCCATATGCAGGGCCTTTTTTTCACCCACGATAATCACCAACTTTTTACCACGTGTAACCCCTGTGTAAATTAAATTCCTTTGCAAAAGCATGTAATGTTGAGTCATTAAAGGAATCACCACCGCTGGATATTCTGAACCTTGCGATTTATGAATTGAAATGGCGTAAGCTGGAACAATTTCATCAAACTGGTCAAAGTCATAAGGCACATTGCGCTCATCATAGCGTATAGTCATGGTGCGTTCCTTCACATCCATTATAATAATACGCCCAATGTCACCATTATAAACATCTTTTTCATAATTATTGCGTATTTGCATCACCTTATCCCCAAGGCAATAAATACGCTCCCCCCTTTGTAAAAATTGCTCACGATTAGGCACAAGGGCTTGCTGAAGCAAAGTATTTAAATTTCCAGATCCCACGGCCCCTTTGTGCATGGGGGTTAAAACTTGAATTTCATCCACAGAGTTAAAGCCAAAACGACGCGGAATGTGATTTTTTACTAAATCAACTATTAACTCCGCGGCCTTTTCAGGGTCATTTTGCCCTATGAAGTAAAAATCGCTCAATCTATCCTTGCTTGAATTAAGGTGCGGCACTTCACCATGATTTATCATATGCGCATTGCGTATAATCTCACTCTCTGACGATTGCCTAAAAATTTCCGTAAGCTCCACTACAGGAACAGCCTGTGAAGCTATAATGTCTTTTAGCACGTTACCAGGCCCAACCGATGGCAATTGATAAACATCGCCCACCAGTAAAATGGTTGCCCCAAGTGGTGCTGCCTTTAATAAATGATAGAATAATAAAGTATCCATCATGGAGGCTTCATCCACAATCATTAGAGAACATGCTAAGGGGTTATTTTCATTACGAACAAAACCATCTTCACCAGGGTTAAATTCAAGCAAGCGATGTATGGTCTTAGCCTCACGATCCGTGGCCTCAGCCATGCGCTTAGCCGCGCGCCCTGTGGGTGCTGCCAAAAGTATTTTTGCCTTTACCTCGTCAAAAACCTTAATAATTGCGTTAATAATTGTGGTTTTACCAGTTCCCGGCCCACCAGTAAGCACCATAATTTTAGATTTAGTAGATGTGCGTACAGCTTCTTCCTGCTCTGGAGCCATATCTATTGTCAAAGATTTTACAACTTTATCCACAGTTTCCATGGGAGTTTTAAAATGTACGGATTTTGGCGAGTGCAGTATACGCTTCAAATAAAAAGAAATCTTGCTTTCATAGTGATAATACCTTGATAAATAAATTCCCACCTCATCACGCAATGGCTCACACACAATACGCTCATCACGCTCCAACCTATCAATGGCATCTTCCACCAAGTCATAAGCTATTTCTAAATTATCAGAAGTCATGGTCAGCAGGGCTTCTTTTGGCATGTAAACATGTCCATCATCACAGCATTTGCCCAAGGTATAAAGCAAGCCAGCCTCTGCCCTTAAAGGACTATCCTTACTAAAGCCAAGTTTTTGTGCGGCTTTATCTGCAGTAATGAAGCCAATTCCATGCATATCCATAGCCATAACATATGGATTTTCTTTTATAATTTCTAAGGCGCTTGGCCCATAATGTTTATAAATTTTTACTGCGTAATTTGCCGTAATCCCATGCGGCTGCAAAAATACCATCAGCTCTCTTGTGCCACGGTTAGCATTCCAGCTTTCCATTATTTTGCTATAATTCTTTTTACCAATACCTTGAACTTTCAAAAGTTTTTCTGGTTCTTCATCCATAACACGAATGGTATCAGTACCAAATTTTGCCACAATTCTTGCCGCAACTACAGCACCAATACCTTTAATTAAATCCGATGCTAAAAATAAACGTATGCCCTCAGTGGTGGCTGGTAATTTTTCCTCGCAACTTTGCATGGAAATTTGCCGCCCATAACGTGCATTATTTACCCAAGTGCCCACAATATGCACCTGCACACCCACCTGCGGATTTAGCATGTAGCCAATGGCTGAACACATATCCTTTGCCCCATGAGGCGTAATACGCATTACAGTATAGCCATTGTCCTCATTATGAAAAATAATTCGCTCAACACTGGCATCAAGCTCAACTTCAGAGCCTGTTTCCACTGCATCATTACTCATTATAATCTCCCATACGCCTTTGCATAAGCAAAGCATCAGCAAGGCATAATGCAGTCATAGCCTTAAGCACAGGCACAACCCTTGGTATGGCACAAATATCATGCCGCCCACCAACGCTCAATTTAACAGCATTACCATTAATATCAATGCTATCTTGCTCCCTAGCAATGGAAGGTATAGGCTTTATGGCAACTTGCAAAACAATATCCTGACCTGACGAAATACCACCCAAAATCCCCCCAGCATGATTGGAGCCAAATTGCACAACTCCACCATTCATGGATAAAATGGCATCGTTATTTTCAGAGCCACGCAAACGAGCAGCTGCAAAACCATCACCCACTTCAACACCCTTCACAGCACCAACACTCATAAGCGCCGCCGCAAGGCTTGCATCCAATTTATTAAAAACAGGCTCGCCCAATCCAGCAGGCACATTACGCGCCTCAATGCGCACAATACCACCCACTGTATCTTTACTTTCTCTTATCTTTTCAACTATCTTTTCCCACACAATAATGGAGGATTCAGCCGCCGCAAAAAACGCCCTGCCTTGAGCTAAGCTAAGGTCAATCTCCCTACTCGAAACACCAACTCCGCCAAACTCAACAGTACCAGCATAAATAATAATTCCAGCTTCTTGTAGTAAACGCTCAGCAATAGCACCGCCTGCAACTCTGGCCACAGTTTCACGACCAGATGAACGCCCACCACCACGATAATCACGCAAACCATACTTAATAGCATAGGTAATGTCTGCATGCCCTGGCCTAAAAACTTTCGCTATCTCGCTATAATCTTGAGATTTTTGATTCTCATTCTCGATTACAAAGGCAATGGGTGTGCCCGTGGTTTTGCCCTCAAATATGCCAGAAAGTAAGCGAACTTTATCACCCTCTTTACGGCTAGTGCTTGCAAGTGAGTCTTTACCATCTTGCCCACCAGGGCGTCGTAAATCCAAACGCTCTTGGATAAAAGCCTCATCTAAGCTTAAACCAGCAGGGCAACCATCAACTATACCACCAAGAGCCACACCATGCGATTCACCAAATGTAGTTAACTTAAAATTTTGGCCTATGGTATTACCTGACATAATTATTCCTTATTTATTGTGGTTGATACTGGGGGAAGGGAAAAACCTTTTCTGAAGAAAAGTTTTTTCCCTTCCCCCAGACCCCCATCCCTTTTCCAAAAAACTTTATCAGAGAATGTAATTTATCTTTAACCGTAACTCTCGATTAACCTAAACCCATCTTGTAGCATATATTCTCAATAACAGCATCAATTGATAATGTTGCATCCACTTCAAAATGTGCCGTGGATTTATATAAATGCAAACGCTCAGCTAGTACGGTTTCAATCTCTGCAATTAGGCCTTGATTGGTTAAGGCTGGGCGATTGCCAGCATCTTTACTTAATCTTTCAACTATAACATGGGCAGGCAAAGCTAAAAAACACACTTGCCCATGCTCTCGCATAAAATTTCTATTATCTTCATCAAGGATTATACCACCACCTGTGGCGTAAATAGTATTTCCTTGCGTGCAAGTATCTAAAATTAAGCTCTCTTTTTTACGAAAAACAGCCCAACCTTCACTCTCAACCATTTGGGCAATGGTGCTGGCATATGTTTTTTCTATTAGGGCATCAGTATCTATAAAATTATAGCCAAGTTTTGCGGCTAAACTACGCCCAATGGTAGATTTGCCCGACCCACGCATGCCTATAAGAAAAAGTTTTTGCACATCACACCCTTCATATAAATATCTTTAAAAAATACCGCTATATTGCTACCTTTGTCAAGGAATAATGGGTATTAGCTAACATAAAGATACACATACAAACTAATTCAAACACTAAAAATGCACTTTTTAAGCTTAAAGTATTTACAGATACATACCTAAAAGCGTATACTACGCCCTGCATTTTTTTTGATGAAGATGCTCTCCACTTTGCCACAAGTCATTTTTTTGAAATAATATTTGAGGCAGGCTGTATATCACTTCCTCATTCTCAAAGGGAATGAGACGTAAAAGTTTTTAAGGGTGATAGGGGGTCTGGGGTAAAGAGGGAAATTTTTCCAAAAATTCCCTCTTTACCCCAGAATTCCTAAATTTCAAATATAAAATATACGGAGCAAGTAATGCAAAATAATAAAGCCCTAAAGGTTGGTATTGCTGGATTTGGCACAGTTGGTACAGGTGTTGTGCGTGTACTTGAAGAAAGTGCTGAGCTTATAAAGCATAGAATTGGGCGCGACATTATAGTTAAAACAGTGCTTGTGCGTGATGCAAGCAAGGTACGCCCTTGCGCTTTGCCAAATGGAGCATTGTTAACAACAGACCCACTAGCCATTAGCGATGACGCAGAAATTGACATAGTACTTGAACTTATGGGTGGCATCGAAGCTGCAAAAGATTTAATTTTGCGCTCGCTGGAAAATGGCAAACATGTCATCACCGCAAACAAGGCGCTTTTGGCTGAAGATGGAGCCGACTTATTTAAAAAAGCGCAAGAAAAGGGCCTTTGCCTTTTATATGAAGCAAGTGTAGCTGGCGGCATACCCATTGTACAAACTTTGAAAGAAAGCCTTGGCGGCAATAACATTCAGTCACTTGTGGGCATTTTAAACGGTACAAGTAATTACATTTTATCCCAAATGACCACTGAGGGTATGGATTTTGACACAGCCCTACAAGAAGCTCAAGAATTGGGCTTTGCAGAGGCTGACCCCACACTTGACATTGACGGACATGACGCAGCACATAAATTAGTATTATTAATACGCTTAGCTTATGGCGTTGAATACCCATATGCTGAAATGCCCATCAAAGGCATTCGCCATTTGAGTAAGATGGACATTGAATTTGCAAGAGAGTTTGGCTATCGCATTAAATTATTAGCGCAGGTTCATGCTGTGGACGGCAAGCTTGAGGCTGGAGTATTCCCAACGCTTGTGCATCATCGCTTCTTGGTGGCAAGTGTTGGCGGCTCGTACAATGCCGTGCGCATCGAGGGCAATGCCGTTGGTTCGTTATTCTTGCATGGTCGTGGTGCTGGCGATATGCCTACCGCCTCTGCAGTGGTTAGTGACTTACTATCAGTTGCTAGAGATGTTCAGCCATTTAATACAGGTTTTACTGAGCAAGTTCTTAAAAGAGCAGACATATTGCCCCCTGCTGACGCAAAATCCTGCTACTATATGCGAGCAATGGTTAGTGACAATTCTGGTGTATTGCGTGACATTTCAGGCCTTATGGCAGATGAAGGCATTAGCATTGCGCAAGTAATACAAAAGCCAGAAGGCCAAGGGGCTGTGCCCTTAGTCTTTATGACTCATGAGGCAGGCGCTGCCGCCATGGAAAGAGTGCTACAAAAAATAGCAAAGGCAGACCTTTTACAAGAGCCTGCCGTTACATATAGAGTTTTAGGGTAGTGATTAACGCTACACTTAAAAATGAAAGTTTTATAAACGCCAGAAGGTAAAGCCTGCATCAAGCATTTGCTTTTTATCACAAAAGCCCTTGATGTCTAAAAGTATAACTTCTTTACCTGCAAACATTTGGCGCAATTGATCAGTGCCAATGGACTTAAAGGCCTCATGGCCCACTGCAAGAATTAAAGCATCAAGCTCAGCTAGGGCTTCAAATGGTACAATTTCTTGAGCATATTCGTGCATGACTTCATCAGCATTAGCGTTGGGGTCATGCACAAGTGTTTTAATGCCATAATCTTGTAATTCCTTAACAATATCAACCACACGAGTGTTGCGGATATCTGGCACATTTTCTTTAAATGTGAAGCCTAGGATGCCAACCCTTGAGCCTTTGACTTTACAATCAGCGGCAATGAGTTTTTTCACGCATGTTTCGGCAATGTATTTACCCATGTCGTCGTTAATGCGGCGCCCTGCAAGTATAATTTCAGGATTATAGCCAAGCTCTTGTGCTTTATATGTAAGGTAATAAGGATCAACGCCAATGCAATGCCCGCCTACGAGGCCTGGGCGAAATGGCAAGAAATTCCACTTGGTGCCAGCTGCTTCAAGAACCTCTAATGTGTCAATATTCATACGTTCAAAAATAAGCGCAAGCTCGTTAATGAGAGCAATATTAATATCGCGTTGAGTATTTTCAATAACCTTTGCGGCCTCGGCAACTTTAATACTTGAGGCTTTGTGAATGCCTGCTGTAACAATGCTACCATAAAGTGCGGCTAGTATATTTAATGTTTGTTCGTCAGAACCAGCAACAACCTTACATATGGTTTCAAGCCTATGCACTTTATCGCCTGGGTTAATGCGTTCAGGGGAGTAACCCACGCTAAAATCAGCCCCAAAACTTAGGCCAGACTCTTGCTCCAAGATGGGTATGCATTCATCCTCAGTAACACCAGGGTACACTGTGGATTCATAGCACACAATACAACCCTTGGACATATACTTACCAACCGTGCGACTAGCCCCAATAATTGGCCTTAGATCTGGCACACGATGATCATCCACAGGCGTTGGCACAGCCACAATGATGACTTTTGCATCTTTTAAATCTTCTGGATTGCTGCTAAATGTTGCAGTGCTAGCAGCAAGGTCTGTATCACTCACCTCATGCGTGGCATCATGGCCTTGATTTAGCATTTCAACCCGCTTTGTTTGAATATCAAAACCAAGCACAGAAAATTCACGCGCAAGAGATACGGCCAAAGGCAGGCCAACATAACCAAGCCCAACAACTGCAATCTTAGTATTTTTATCTATACTGCTCATATTTAACCCTATTTTTTAATATCATTTTCAATAGCTCGAAATAATACTAATATTCTCTTAACTTGGCAATAATTTAAGTTAAGGCATTTTTTTTAAAAAAAGGCAAAAAAAAGCTTGCCAAGAAAATGTTTTGCTCTTATGTTGTCCGACCGATGAACGAATACAAAGGATGGCGTTTTCTGAAGACGGAAACAAGTCTTTGTTTATATTAGCAAAAATTGTAATTGCATCCAAGCCCATGAGCCTGCCTAGTCTGTGGTAGGTATGGGTTTTTGTCGTCTTGTTTTAGCCTTGGGCTAAAATGCGGCATTTTCCAAGCCCGCTTTTGCGGGACAACCGTTAGCTCTTTGAGGTATCCAATGAGCCAGATCACCAAACAATTTGGCAAGATCAAAGTTACACTTCCTATTCCACACTTGCTTAACTTGCAAATAGACTCCTATCGCAAGTTTCTTCAAGAGGGTGCGCCTGAGCGCTCGCTCCACGAAGGCTTGGAGGGAGTTTTCCGCACAGTATTTCCTATTGAGGATTTCAACCGTACGGCAAGCCTTGAGTTTGTAGACTACATCATACAAGAACCAAAGTATGATCAAGCGGAGTGTATATCTAAGGGTCTTACTTATGAAGCCCCCATACGCATTAAAGTACGCCTAGTAGTATATGATGTGGATGAAACTTCCGGCAACCGCACTATTCGCGATATTAAGGAACAAGACATCTACTTTGGCACTTTGCCACTCATGACTGAAAAAGGCACATTTATTATTAATGGTACTGAGCGTGTAATTGTTAACCAGCTACAACGCTCACCCGGCATTATCTTTGAGCATGACGGCGGTAAAACTCATACCAGCCGTAAAGTGCTTTATTCTTGCCGTGTTATACCAATGCGTGGTTCTTGGCTTGATTTTGACTTTGACCACAAGGACATTTTGTATGTGCGCATTGACCGCCGCCGCAAAATGCCTGCCACCATTTTATTCAAAGCTATGGGCATGAACAATGCTCAAATTCTTGAGTATTTTTATACTCGAGAAGCTTATCAGCTTGAAAAGAATAATCGCGTATTCTGGGAAGTAGAAAAGAATTTATTCCGCAAGGAAAATGCTTTCACTGACATATGCGCTGAAGATGGCACTGTTATTGTAAAAGCAGGCAAAGCCATCAACAAAAGGGCTTGGAGGCAAATTTGTGACGCGAAGATTGAGCGCATTGAAGTTGCCCCTGAAACCCTAGAGGGTTTATTCTTAGCTGAAGATATGATGGATAAAGGCACTGGCGAAATCATTGCCGAAGCCGCTGAAGAACTCACCGGTGCTCTTATAGAGCGTTTCCGTGAGGCTAAGATTGCTCGCATTCCTGTATTGCATACAAGGGGTGCTGATGCTTCTTCTTCTATCCGTGACACCTTGGTTATGGACCGCATAACCGACATGGAAAAAGCTCAGGAAGAAATTTATCGTCGTCTGCGTCCTTCTTCTCCTCCAACTCCTGAGATTGCAGCAAGCTTCTTTGATAACATTTTCAGAAGCACAGATTATTATGACTTATCACCAGTTGGTCGCTACAAGTTAAATCAACGTCTAAACCTTGAGTCTGACCTTGATACACGCGTCCTTACTGATGAAGATATTTTAACTGCCATTAAAGTCTTGGTTAACTTAAAAGATAACCATGGCCCTGCTGACGATATTGACCACCTAGGCAACCGCCGCGTGCGCCTTGTGGGCGAACTTGTGGAAAATCAATACCGCATTGGCCTTGTGCGTATGGAGCGTGCCATTAAGGAACGCATGAGCTTGCAAGAAGTTGCAACTCTAATGCCGCATGACTTAATCAATCCAAAGCCTGTGGCAGCTGTGCTTAAAGAATTCTTTGGCACATCTCAGCTTTCACAATTTATGGATCAAACCAACTCTCTTTCAGAAGTTACACACAAGCGCCGTCTATCGGCTCTTGGCCCTGGTGGTTTGACTCGTGAGCGTGCTGGCTTTGAGGTTCGTGACGTACATACATCACACTATGGTCGTATCTGCCCCATTGAAACTCCTGAAGGTCCAAACATTGGTCTTATTGTTTCATTAACAACCTATGCTAAGGTTAATGACTTTGGCTTTATTGAAACACCATACCGTGTTGTGCGTGAAGGCAAGTTGACTGATGAAGTGATACACCTTGATGCATCCCGTGAAGGTCAGGGCATTATCGCTCAGGCTAACGCACGCATTGATGAAAAGGGTACCCTTTTAGATGACCAAGTTACCGTTCGAGTGGGTAATGGTGACGTGGAAATGCGTGGACGTGAAGAAGTAACGCTTATGGATATTTCACCAAGTCAAATGGTGTCTATCTCTGCTGCTTTGATTCCTTTCCTTGAGCATGACGACGCAAACCGCGCACTCATGGGCTCAAACATGCAGCGCCAAGCTGTACCGCTACTATGCTCTGAAAAGCCACTTGTGGGCACTGGCATGGAAGTGGACGTTGCCCGTGACTCTGGCGCTTGTATTGTAGCGGATGCTAACGGTGTTGTTAAATATGCCGATGCAAATAGAATTATCGTAGCCTATGAGGGCGGTATCTACCCTGAAACAGGCGGCGTTAAAGCATATGATTTATTGAAATTCCATAAATCAAACCAAAACTCCTGCTTTGGTCAAAAGCCAAGTTGTGTGCCTGGACAAGTATTTTCAAAGGGTGCCATCTTAGCTGACGGAACAGGCATTTCTGATGGTGAGCTAGCCCTTGGTAAAAACCTTGTGGTAGCCTTTATGCCTTGGTGCGGATACAACTATGAGGACTCCATTCTTATTTCTGAGCGCATGGTTAAAGATGACATCTTTACATCAGTGCACATTGAAGAGTTTGAAGCCGTAGCTCGCGATACCAAGCTTGGACCAGAAGAAATTACCCGCGATATTCCAAACGTGGGTGAAGATATGCTCAGAAACCTTGACGAAAGCGGCATCATTCGCATTGGTGCAGCGGTTAAGCCTGATGATATCTTAGTTGGTAAAATTACCCCTAAGGGTGAAACCCAACTTACCCCAGAAGAAAAACTATTGCGTGCCATCTTTGGTGAGAAGGCCCGTGATGTGAAAAATACTTCACTAAAAGTTCCTCCAGGAATTGAAGGTACGATTATTGATGTTAAGATGTTCAACCGTCGCTCTGGTGATAAGGATGACCGCACCAAGGCAATTGAAGCTTATGACATCGCCATAATTGACCAAAAAGAGCAAGATCACGCCCGTGCCCTTGGTGAAAGCACCAAGGAAGAGCTAAGCTCTGTTGTAATTGGAAAGCAGCTTGCTGCCTCCATCCCTGGCAAGAAAAAAGGTGAAGTATTAGCCGAAGCTGGCGCCGTTTTATCTGAGGAGCTATTTGCTGAGCTTCCAGTTAAGCGCCTTGCTGGCATTTTTAAGAGTAAGGAAGTTAATGAAACCGTTGCAACTGCACTTGATGCATATGATGCACGCATTGAATTCCTAAGACATATATATGATACAAAACGCGACAAAGTAACCGAGGGTGATGACCTAGCCCCTGGCGTCATTAAGACTGTAAAAGTCTACATTGCAGTTAAGCGTAAGCTTTCTGTAGGTGACAAAATGGCTGGCCGCCACGGTAACAAAGGTGTTGTATCTTGTATCTTACCAGAAGAAGATATGCCATTCTTTGCTGATGGTCGCCCTGTGGATATTGTACTAAACCCGCTTGGCGTGCCTTCACGTATGAACATTGGGCAGATTATGGAAACCCACTTGGGTTGGGCTGCTAAAGAACTTGGCCGTCAATTGGCTGAGCTTTTAGACGGTGGCTCTGCTCTTCAAGTGGTACGCGATGAAGTTAAAAACGTCTTCAAATCCGACGATGTTGACACATTGGTGGATGAAATGGACGACGATTCCTTCAAAATTGCCGTACAAAAACTCAAAAATGGTATTGTTACAAAGACTCCTGTTTTTGATGGTGCTGCTGAAGAAGAAATCTGGAAATGGCTTGAAAGAGCTGGCCTTGATAACGATGGTAAAACAGTGCTTTTTGACGGTCGCACAGGCGATACCTTCAAAAACCGCGTTACCACTGGTGTTATGTACCTCTTAAAGCTACACCACCTTGTTGACGAAAAAATACACGCTCGTTCAACTGGCCCTTACTCACTAGTTACTCAACAACCTCTTGGTGGTAAGGCTCAATTCGGTGGTCAAAGACTTGGGGAAATGGAAGTATGGGCACTTGAAGCCTATGGTGCAGCTTATCTGCTCCAAGAATTCCTAACCGTTAAGTCTGACGACGTAACTGGACGTGTAAAAATGTATGAAAAGATAGTCAAGGGTGAAAACTTCCTTGAAGCAGGACTTCCTGAATCATTTAACGTACTTGTAAAAGAACTTATGTCGCTTGGCCTTAATGTTGACTTGCATCAAGAAGAAGGCAAGAAACTACCCAAGCGTAACGTACCTTTACACGACTAATATAGTGATAGATTTGTATGCGGGGTATTTTTTACCCCGCTTGGGCCTTACAAAATCTGCTAAAGCAGATGGGCACAGAATTTTTTACATAGATGCGCAAGCATCATAAGAAGGGCATACCATGAGTTTGGACGACCTTTTTACTACACGCGGAACATCCGCAAATGTGGCAAATATCCGCAATCTTAAAGCTATTCAAATCTCCATTGCCTCACCTGAAAGTGTGAGAGAGTGGAGCTTTGGTGAAGTAAAAAAACCAGAAACCATTAACTATCGTACTTTTAAGCCTGAACGTGATGGCCTATTTTGTGCGAAGATTTTTGGACCTGTAAAAGATTATGAGTGTAATTGCGGCAAATATAAACGCATGAAGCACCGTGGTATTGTGTGTGAAAAGTGCGGAGTTGAAGTTATTGCCTCTAAAGTGCGTCGTGAGCGCATGGGGCATATTGAACTTGCAGCACCTGTTGCACACATTTGGTTCTTAAAAACATTGCCATCTAAAATTGGTACATTGCTTGATATGAGCATGGCTGATTTAGAAAAAGTGCTTTATTTTGATTCATATATGGTGCTTGATCCAGGCACAACCAACTTGCAAAAAATGCAAGTAATTTCAGAAGACCAATACCTACAAGTAATTAATCACTATGGTAGTGATGATGTATTTACTGTAGGCATGGGTGCTGAGGCTGTGCGCTCCTTACTTGAGGAGCTAAACCTTGAAACTTTGCGTGCTGAACTACGTGAAGAATCACAAACCACCAAAAGCCAAACCAAGAAGAAAAAACTCACCAAACGCTTAAAGATTGTTGAGTCTTTCCTTGAGTCTAATAACAAGCCTGAGTGGATGATTATGGAAGTAATTCCTGTTATTCCACCAGAACTACGCCCGCTTGTACCACTTGATGGTGGACGCTTTGCAACATCTGACTTAAACGACCTTTACCGCCGTGTTATTAACCGTAACAACCGCTTAAAGCGTCTTATGGAGCTTGGTGCACCTGAAATCATCATCCGCAACGAAAAGCGTATGCTTCAAGAAGCTGTGGATGCTCTGTTTGACAACGGTCGCCGTGGTCGTGCCATTACTGGCACCAATGGTCGTGCGCTTAAATCTCTTTCTGACATGATTAAGGGCAAGCAGGGACGTTTTCGTCAAAACCTATTGGGTAAGCGCGTTGACTACTCTGGCCGTTCAGTTATTGTTGTTGGCCCATACCTTAAATTGCATCAATGCGGCCTGCCTAAAAAGATGGCCCTTGAATTATTTAAGCCATTTATATACTCTGAGCTTGAAAAAAGAGGCTATGCCTCAACCATTAAGAGTGCTAAAAAGATGGTTGAGCGTGAAGAATTGGTAGTTTGGGATATTTTATCCGAAGTGGTACGCGAGTACCCCATCCTACTAAACCGTGCACCAACCCTGCACCGCCTTGGCATTCAAGCATTTGAACCTTTACTAGTTGAAGGTAAAGCCATTCGCTTGCACCCACTCGTTTGCTCAGCTTATAACGCTGACTTTGACGGTGACCAAATGGCTGTGCATATTCCGCTTTCCATTGAAGCACAGATTGAATGCCGCGTACTTATGATGAGTACCAACAACATTCTATCCCCTGCTAACGGAACGCCAGTTATTGTGCCCTCACAAGATATCGTGCTTGGTCTATATTACATGACTGTTGCCCGCTCTTTTGAGCAAGGCGAAGGCATGATTTTCTGCGCACCTTGGGAAGTTATTGCAGCTTATGATGCAGGACAAGTTTCACTACATGCCCGCATTAAAGTGCAAATCGATGATGAAATTTTCGATACAACTCCTGGGCGTATTCTTGTGCGTGAAATATTACCAGCGAGCTTACCATTTAGCCTAGTAAATGACGTTCTAACCAAGAAAAACATCGCTAAGCTAGTTGGTTGCTCCTATCGTGACGCTGGCATTAAAGCCACTGTTATCCTTTGCGATAAGCTAAAGGACCTTGGTTACGAATATGCAACTCGCGCTGGTGTAACCATTGGGGTTAAAGACTTAACAATTCCTGAAGCTAAAAAAGGAATTCTTAAATCCGCCCAAGACGAAGTGGACGGCATTGAAAACCAATACCGTGACGGTATTATTACCAGAACGGAAAAATATAACAAAGTTGTTGACGTATGGACAAAGGCCACTCAAGACATTTCTAACGAAATGACTAAGGACATTTCCTACGACATACTTACAGACCCTAAAACAGGCAAAACCGAGCAAAACCAAAGCTTTAACCCCATATTCATGATGTCAAACTCTGGTGCTCGTGGTAACCAGGACCAAATGCGTCAGCTTGCTGGTATGCGTGGTCTTATGGCTAAGCCTTCTGGTGAAATTATTGAAACACCTATTACTTCAAGCTTCCGCGAAGGCTTGTCAGTGCTTCAATATTTCACATCAACTCACGGTGCTCGTAAGGGTCTTGCTGACACAGCGCTTAAAACTGCAAACTCTGGTTACTTAACCCGCCGCCTTGTTGACGTTGTTCAAGATGTTATCGTTGCGGAAAAAGATTGCGGAACTGTTGATGGTGTTGAACTAACCCACATCAGAGATGGCGGTGACATTAAAACACCTCTAGCTGAACGCGCCCTTGGCCGTGTACTGCTCTACCCTGTGGAAGATCCAGACAAAGAAGGCGAAATCCTTCTTGGTGAAAACCACTTAATTGATGAACAAGCAGCAGATTTACTAGCAGAAAAAGGCATCAACTCCATTATGGTTCGCTCTGCCCTAACCTGCCAATCTGGTCGTGGTATTTGTTCACTTTGCTATGGTCGCGATTTAGCTCGTGGTCACCTAGTAAATATTGGTGAAACTGTCGGTATCATCGCAGCCCAATCCATTGGTGAGCCTGGAACACAGCTTACCATGCGTACATTCCACATCGGTGGTACTGCTTCAAGCACCATTGAAAAGAGCACCTATGAAGCTCAAAACAATGGTCGCGTTGTGTTAAACCGTGTGCGTAATGTTGTTAACAGAGAAGGCATGTCACTAGTTCTTGGTAAGAGCGGTCAACTAACCATTGTTGACGCACAAGGCCGTGAACGTGAAAAATACTTCCTACCCAATGGTGCTCAAATCCACGTTAAAGACGGGGACGAAATCACCAAGGGCACAAAGCTTGCCGAATGGGATCCATTCAACGAGCCATTTGTGGCAGAAGTTGGCGGTGTTATTAAATTTACTGACATTGTTGAAGGTAAAACCGTTCAAGAAAAAGTGGACGACATTACCCGCCAAGCAACCCAAACCATTATGGAATATCGTACCACTAACTTCAAGCCTACTATCTCAGTTTGCGATGAAAGTGGTAATGTAAAATCTCGTGGCGAGTTAGCAAATGCCGCCAACTACAGCCTACCCGTTGGCTCCATTATCATGGTGCGTGACGGTTCAAGCATAGAAGCTGGTGATATTATTGCTCGTAAACCACGCGAAACATCAAAAACCAAGGACATCGTTGGTGGTCTACCACGCGTTGCCGAGCTATTTGAAGTTCGTAAACCTAAAGACATGTCAGTTGTTTCTGAAATTTCAGGTACAGTGGCCTATGCTGGTGAAGCCAAGGGTAAACGTAAGCTTGTTGTTACACCTGATGTTGGTGAGCACAAAGAATACCTTGTACCTAAGGGTAAGCACATCACAGCAGCCGACGGCGACTTTGTGGAAGCTGGGGACAGCCTAACAGAAGGTTACCCAGAACTTCATGACATCCTACGCACACGCGGTGAGAAATACCTTGCCCGCTACCTTGTGGATGAAATTCAAGAAGTTTACCGCTTCCAAGGCGTTGGTATTGACGATAAGCATATTGAAGTTATCGTTCGTCAAATGCTTAAGAAAGTATCTGTTACCGATGCAGGCGGCACAAGCTTCCTCGTGGGTGAGCAAGTAGATAAGATTGAATTCAAGATTGAAAACCAGAAAGCCGTTGCAGAAGGTCGCACCCCTGCCACAGCTGAACCACTGGTTCTTGGTATTACCCAAGCATCCTTGACCACTTCGTCCTTTATCTCTGCGGCTTCATTCCAAGAAACCACAAAGGTTCTTACTGAGGCAGCACTCAAAGGCAAGCAAGACTACCTACGCGGCTTGAAAGAAAACGTAATCGTTGGACGCCTAATCCCTGCGGGTACAGGTTATCGTGAATATGTTCATGGCGACATTAATGTACCAGAGCAAAGAGAACGTCCTAATAAGTTCTTAGAAGAATTGGAAGCAAACCCACTGCTTGTGGATATTCCAAACGAGTAATACACTGATAAGGGGGAGGCTAATAGTTTCCCCCTTATTTTTTACTTAAATTTTTTTCAATACATCTCTGGTTCATATTCCGCATTATTATCATTTAGAAAATGGTGTATCCCGAAGGATGTTTTCAATTTTATTTGCACTAAGTGACTGCTGTAAAAGTCACTATATTTACTATATAAAATTATTTTATAGATTTTAATCATTTGAAATTACAATAACATGGCTTCCATTCAGTCAACACATTAAATCTATTTACACTTGCAACTTTTTGCAATAAACCCT
>CAYJCI010000018.1:0-2529 GCA_964368595.1 uncultured Desulfovibrionaceae bacterium | reverse complement strand
CATTCAGTCAACACATTAAATCTATTTACACTTGCAACTTTTTGCAATAAACCCTCCTTAACACAACATTACTAAAAGGACTTTACAATGACCACAATTATCGATGGAAAAGCCACCGCTGCCACCATTCGCTCTGAATTAAAAGAATATGTTAACGCAAAAATAACTGAGGGCAAACGCGCCCCTGGCCTTGCCGTTATCTTGGTGGGTGATGATGCAGCCTCACAAGTATATGTGCGCAATAAGCAAAGAGCCTGTGAAGAAGTAGGCATTGCCTCCTTCCCCTACACTTTGCCAAGCACTACTACTCAGCAAGAATTATTAGATTTAATAGCAAAGCTTAATGCCCAAGCTGATGTTGATGGAATATTATTACAATTGCCACTACCAGCACCACTTGACTCACAAGCTTGCCTCTTAGCCATTGACCCCAAAAAAGACGTGGACGGCTTTCACCCAGAAAATGTTGGCAAGCTTTCACTCGGCCTGCCATGCTTTGTTTCCTGCACCCCAGCAGGTGTTATGGAATTGCTTGAACGCTACAACCTATCACCCTCAGGTAAAAAAGCTGTTATCGTTGGTCGCTCAAATATTGTTGGCCGCCCCTTGGCTCTATTGCTCTCACATTCAGGCCCTTTCGCCAATGCCACTGTTACCATTTGTCACTCACGCACCAAGGACTTAGCCAAGGAATGCCTTGAGGCAGATTTCATCTTCCTAGCCTTAGGCAAAGCCAATTTCTTAACTGCAGATATGGTCAAGCCAGGCGCTGTAATCATTGATGTTGGTATTAACAGAACAGATGACGGCCTTTGCGGCGATGCAGATTATGCATCCGTTGCCCCAAAAGCTTCAGCAATTACACCAGTACCTGGCGGTGTTGGCCCCATGACCATAGCCATGCTCTTAAAAAACACAGTACAATCTTGGGAAAATGCCTAACATCGAGATAAGAATGAAAAAATTTATTTTCCCGCTTTTAGTTTTTTGTATTGTTTTAAACCTAGCTAATGTAGCCAATGCCATTGATTTTAAAGCCAAGGGGCAATTCATTATGAGTTTTGACCTTGGCGCTGGCAGCGAAGGAGCATCAGCAATTGGCGGTAAAAATGTTTACGGTTGGGGCTCTAACAGCATCATCTTCAGAGGGCCAGATAACTTTAACGCCAACCAACGCCTACGCCTACAGCTTGACGCCATAGCCTCAGAAAGCCTTTCTGGAACTGTTGCCATAGAAGTTGGTGAAAATAAATGGGGCAGCTCAAGGCAAGGTGCAGCACTTGGCGCTGATGCCACTATAGTTGAAGTAAAGCACGCCTATATCGACTGGATTGTGCCAAATACTCAATTAAAAACTCGTATGGGAATTCAGCCATACAGCCTACCAAGCAAAAGTACGCATGGTTCCATGATTTTAACCGATGATGCCGCAGGTATTACTCTTTCCAACAGATTTAATGACAACCTCGCCCTTACTGCGTTTTGGGCAAGGCTCTATAATGATAATTATCAAAATGATAATGCAAACAATGCCCTTTTCAAAACAGCGTCCAGCAATTACCTCGATAATGCTGATATTTTTGGCCTGTCCCTTCCCATGGACTTTACAAATATAAGCCTAACCCCTTGGGCGGCATACATGATGATTGGGCAAAACTTTATGCGCAATAATTGGAATAACACTCCAGCAAGCCTTGGTAATGCCATAAATACGCTGAGCTATGGCCTTTTGCCCATGCCCTTTGCCACAAGTAGAAATGCCCTAACCTCCCCACTAAACAGCCTTTCAAGCAATCTCCACCCATATGGGAATACATGGTTTGCAGGGCTAGCTGGTAAAGTTAATATTACTTCACCATTACACCTTGCATGGGATTTTAACTATGGCTCTGCAGACTTTGGACATGTTAATGACATCACCCTAAGTAAACGTGGTGGAAGTGCTCACACCAAGGATATGGCCCTTAAACGTGCAGGTTTTTATGCAAGCATGTTACTTGAATATAAAATGGATTGGGCAACACCAAGCTTTTTTGCATGGTACAGTAGCGGCGATGACTCAGACCCTTGGAATGGCTCAGAGCGCATGCCCTCACTTAATAACTTAAGTGCTGGGGTTACGTTCTCAAACTTCGCTGGCAATGGCGACCCATCCCTATCCCGTAAGGCAGTTTTTGGCCAAACCCTGATTGGCCTATGGGGCATGGGTATACAGCTTAAAAATATACAGCACACTGAAAAGCTCAAACATAGCGTGCGCCTAAACTATATTGGCGGAACTAACCATACAGATATGGCAAGGTATATTGGCGGTGACGCTGGCTACTATCAAGGCACCAGCGGTAATGGATTTTATCTAACCACTGCGGATAATGCCGTGGAACTTGGACTAACTACAGAATACCAAATCTACGAAAACTTAAAACTCTACTTTGATGCAGAATATCTAGCCCTTAATATTAGCCAAAGCAATAAAGTATGGGGCGATAATTTCACCCCCACCAATGCTTGGAATATTAACTTCAGCGC
>CAYJCI010000017.1:7193-20477 GCA_964368595.1 uncultured Desulfovibrionaceae bacterium | reverse complement strand
AGGCAGTAAATAAAATATCTTTTCCTTGTAATTGCCATTCATGTCTAGTGAATTGATCTTGCTGTGCTGGACTTACAAGGGCTGTCATATACCTTGCGATAATTGGTGAATGCTCTTTATTGCCTTCATAATGCCATGCAATGCTCCCATTGTTTTGCTCTATCCAAATTTCACCAGCAAGCAAGCGTAAAAAAGTTGATTTACCAGATCCATTTGGGCCTAAAATGGCTACATGTTCGCCTTGTTTAAGACAAAAATTTATATTTTTTAATACTTGTTCGTGTAAACCATCAGCATGCAAAGTTAGGCTTGCATTGTTTACACTGATAAGATTCTCACACACCTTTAAAAATCCCTTATAAACATTTGCCCATTTGCAAACCACACACTATGATCATAATTATATTCACGGGCATAGCTTGCTAGTTTATCAAAATCAGCCGCAACATCATTCACATTATGTGCATCTGAACCAAAGCTTATGGGTAGCTTGAGTTCTTTAGCAAGGTTCATAATTTCTGGGCAGGGGTAAATTTCCTTACAAATTTTGCGCAAACCAGCAGAAGAAATTTCTAAGGACATATTTGCATTTTTAATGGCATTTAAGGTGTCACCCACAATATTTTGGGCACTTTGCGTTTTAATCCAAGGCTTAAAATGCTCTATGGAAAATATTTTGATTAAATCAAGATGGGCTGCAATATTAAAAAGTCCACTTTGAGCCATCTTTGTTACAGTTTGAAAATAAGATGTATAATGTTCATGGCAATTGTCTTGATTTAGGTTTTTCCAATCTTTTGGGTCATCGTCATATCCCCAAGTTTTTAAGAAATGAACGCTACCAATTACATAATCAAAATTATAGGCGTTAATGGCATTTTTAATAAAATCTAGCTCTTTCTCCATCCAATCCATTTCAATACCAAGCAATACTTGGTTAGGATTTGCTTGTTTTAATTCCTCAACCTCCGCCACATATTGAGGGAAAAATTTAGTCAACTTTTCTCTATATTCATTGGTATAAGTATAGTCGTTGGGTCTTGGTGAGTGCTCAGTAAATCCAAACAATGTGATACCTTTTGCTTTTGCTGATTCCCACATATCTTTAGGTGTGTCTTTACCATGAGAGTATAAGGTGTGATTATGTAAATCTGCTGTAATCATATTTACCTCGTTTTTTATGATAATTTGAGTATAACCATTACAAAATATTTAGTAAAGTAAAGTTAAGGTTATATAAATTTGTTTGATACTATTTACTATTTACAAAATAAATACTACTATAAAAGTTGGAAAATACAATAAGCCTAAAGGGGAGATATTTATGCGATGTTTTTTTGAACAATTCTCACTGCTTTGGAAGTTTTTTGGTTTTTTTCAAACGCCATTTCTGCGTGTTTGGCATGTGCTTGCCATAGTTTTTGTTTGGGCACAGTTAATAAAAATTGTACGTGAGCCATTGATAGATTCTTGGCATATAGAGCTTGGGCTCTTGCTTGTGCCATTTATTGTAATTTTTTTAGTTGTGAGCTTAAAAAGGCGGGGGCTTAAGTATTTTTTCCCGTACTTATGGGGTGATATTTCACAATTACGCAAGGATGTAGAAAAAATAAGCCAAGGCGGTATACCAGCACCAAGACCTGGTGGTTTGCCTGGAGTTATTCAAGGTATTGGTTTTGTATCTTTCTTCTTAACTGTTGCTTTTGGCTTTACTTGGTATTTACTTTGGGAAAGTGACCCCAGATTTTCCGTAGATTTTTTAAATTATCATCGTTATACAGCATTGGTATTAGCCGTTTATGCTGTGGGGCATGGTTTTATGGCTTTGTGTCACTTTAATTTATGGAAGAAAAACCAATCTGCAAAAAAGAAATAAGGTAATTATAAACATTGAAGCAAGGGCTAGCATGCTTTTTTGCAATGAGAAAAGTAATAAAAGCATGGGCTTCCACAGCCGCTTTGCAACTTCTAAGTTGCAAAGACAATAAAGGCACTAACTGTTAAAGGCTATTTGCGCCTTCGTAGTGACAAAAGCAATAAAGATATGGATTGTCATACTTTTGCAATGAGAAAAGTAATAAAAAAGGCCTCCCTTGCGGGAGGCCTTTATAATTAAGCTATGTTCTAAGATTCTTAGAAGCTGTAAACAAAGCTAGCGTTGATGTTGAATGCATCAGTAGCTGTGAATGTGTCATTCCATACGTCTTTGTCTTGGCTGAAATCAAGCACAAGATAAGCCATGTCAACATATAGTTTTAGGTTTTCATAGATTTGGTAATCGCTGGTTAGGCCAAATTCAAATGCAGAGTCAGCGGTTGTTAGGTACATGCCGCCAGTTTGGTTGAAAGCTGCATTAGCGTTAGCGCCTACTAAACCTGGGTTAGCAACAGCAAATTTAGCCATATCGGTGCTGTTGGTGCCACCAAAGTAGTTGAAGCGGAAGGTGTGCTTTAGGTCTTCTACGAAGCTAAAGTCTTTTACACGTACGCCAAGGCCCCAAGTACCGATAAGGGTGTTGCCAAGTACGCCTTCACGAGCAAGGTAAGGGTTACCATTGCTTGCAAATTGAGAGAATTTGTTGTCGCTGTTACCATTTTGGATAACAGGCATGCGCTCAGAACCGTTTGCTACGTCGTCGTCATCGCCAGAGCTGTACCAACCGTAAAGGCCTGGGGTACCCCAATCCATTTTGTATTCAGCAAGTAAGCTTAAGTAGAAACCGCTACGCTTAAGTTCAACGTTTCTTGCGCCACCAGCTAGTGGTACAGTTGATGAACCGAAGTCAGCAGAACCGTAGTTAAAGTCCCAAGCTAGACGGAATGGGTCAGCCATGGTGATGTCACCAGTTAAGCCAACATGCCATACGTTACCATAATCATACATGTCTGTACGATTTAGAGCAGCAACAGTGCCTTGACTTGGATTGAAAGGTAGAAGACCGCTCAGTAGGCCAGTAGCAGCATTACCAGCTGCGCCGCCACGAGCTACGTTTTGGCCAACTGCCATGTAAGTTACCCAAGGAACAGCTGTAAAGCCGTCAAAGGTTAAAGGTAGAACTAGGCCGAATGCATCAGCATTGTCAAGGTAGTTAGACCAAGAATCTTTAGGGCTAGTGGTTGTTTGAGAATAGTTGTCATTGTAAGGGCGTGCCCAGAAAGCAGTTAAAGCAACATTGTCGTTGAACTTGTTAGACACAACAATACCAGCTACGTCTTGAGCAAATACTTGAGTACCAGAAGTGAATGAAGGTAGGCTAAGGCCTTGGATACCCATACGAACTTTTACGTCGGTGTTAGGTACTACCCAATCAAGGTAGGCTTGCTTTACTTCGATAACAGTACGGTCAGCACCAAGAGCTGCGCCGCCGGCATTGTCGCCCCAGTTGCTGTTACCGATTTCAAAGTATACGGTACCAGATAGGCTTTCAGAAGCAACAGCTTCTAATTGTAAACGTACACGTTGGGTAGCGTTGAAGTTGTCTGGGCTACCACTGCCAAAACCAGAACCAACAACAGTGTTACCACCACCGTTAAGATCTGAATAGCCGTCGCCGCCTTGGCCATAATCAAAGCTCATGATCCATTGACCTTTAGCTTTGAAATCGATGGCGGATGCGCCAGTTACGCTACAGAATACTAGGCCAGCGGCCAATACTAGTGTTGCGAGTTTTTTCATAGTTAATCCTTCCTTTACGCATTGAAGCGTGTTATTTTTAGTACCTGAATACGGTTTAACCCGTGGAAACTTTATAGATTAAAAAAATGGACATGGCAAGCATTTTGGTAAAAATTTTTTTACTTTTTTATAAACAGTTTGATTTGTTTTGGTAATGTTTAATAAATTCAAAGTATTAATGTTTTTATAAAAATATAATTTTTTTGTTTTTTTGTGAAAAAAAGACACTATAATTAAAATTTAAGATATTTTTTAGATTTAGTATGTAATGACTGCTTAGTTAAAATTCATTATGAAATAGATATAAAATTAATATAAAAACACTTAAAAAATAAGGCCTGAAAAAGAATAAAATCTTTTTCAGGCCCAGTTGTAATTTAATTTTAAAAAACTAGTCTTGGATGCTAAAGTTCAAAAAATTGTCCTTCACGTCCATTATTATATGTTGACCATCTAAAATATCACCGCTGATTAGTTTTCTAGCAAGTATTGTTTCCACATTATGCTGTATATATCTTTTAAGCGGCCTTGCCCCATAGACAGGGTCATAACCAGCACTGGCCACAAAGGCCTTTGCCGCATCAGTCATATCTAGGGTGATTTTGCGATGTTCAAGGCGACTGCGCAATCTTTCTAATTGCAAGTCCACAATATATTTAATTTGCTCAAGGTTTAATGGTGTAAATAGTACTGTTTCATCCACTCGATTTAAGAATTCTGGGCGAAAATGTGCTCTTAATTCTTCCATAACAGTATGACGAGTGCTTTCTGCTAAATTACCTTCATTATCAATGCCTTCAAGCATGTGCATCGAGCCAATATTAGATGTCATAATAACAATGGTGTTTCTAAAATCCACTGTGCGGCCTTGATTATCCGTCAAGCGCCCATCATCTAGCAATTGCAAAAGTGTATTGAATACATCAGGATGTGCCTTTTCAATCTCATCAAAAAGCACAACAGAGTATGGCCTGCGGCGAACTGATTCAGTAAGTTGCCCGCCCTCGTCATAGCCCACATAGCCTGGAGGGGCACCAATTAAGCGCGATACAGAATGTTTTTCCATATACTCGCTCATGTCAAGGCGAACCATATTATCTTCAGTATCAAACAATGCCTCAGCAAGTGCTTTGCAAAGCTCAGTCTTACCAACACCAGTTGGTCCTAAAAATAAAAATGAACCTTGTGGGCGCATCGGGTCTGAAAGTCCTGCCCTTGCTCGCAATACTGCATCGGAAACTGCGGTTACGGCTTCATCTTGCCCAACTACACGCTTATGCAACTCGTCGCCCAAGCGTAATAATTTTTCACGCTCAGATTCAAGCAAGCGTGTAACTGGAATTCCAGTCCATTTGCCTACGATTTCGGCAACATCTTCTGGGCGCACTTCTTGTTTTAATAGTCTTTGCTTACCCTCACTGCCTTGTTCAGCCTCAACTAATCTTTTTTCAAGGCTATGCAGGGTAGAGTATTTTAATTCTGCAGCTTTATTTAAATCATATGCGCGCTCAGCTTGCTCAATGGCAATCTTGGTTTGCTCAATTTGTTCTTTAATGTTTCGGACTGAGTCAATGGAGCCTTTTTCCATTTCCCACTGTTGACGCAAAATTCCTTGGCCTACACGCAATTCTGCAAGTTCACCCTCAAGTTTTTGCAAGCGATCATGGGCTGCAGCGTCGGTTTCACGCCTTAAAGCTTCACGCTCAATTTCAAGCTGCATAACTTTGCGATTAACTTCGTCAAGCTCTGCTGGTAGTGAGTCAATCTCCGTTCTAATCATGGCCGCTGCTTCATCAATTAAATCAATGGCTTTGTCGGGTAATTGCCTGTCAGGAATATAGCGATGTGATAATGTAACAGCCTCAACTATTGAAGAATCACTTATACGCACACCATGATGTACTTCAAAGCGCTCTTTCAATCCACGCAAGATGGAGATTGCATCTTCAACATTTGGCTCTTCCACCAAAACTTGCTGGAAACGGCGCTCAAGAGCTGGATCTTTTTCAATATATTTACGGTATTCATCAAGCGTTGTTGCGCCAACGCAATGCAATTCACCACGGGCAAGCATGGGTTTTAGTAAATTGCTTGCATCCATAGCACCATCAGTTTTGCCAGCGCCAACAATGGTATGTAATTCATCAATAAATAGTATGATTTGGCCTTCAGATTTTTCTACTTCAGAAAGAACAGCCTTGAGCCTTTCCTCAAACTCACCTCTATATTTTGCGCCAGCAACTAACGAGCCCATGTCCAATGCATAAAGAGATTTACCCTTTAAGCCTTCTGGCACGTCACCATTTACAATACGAAAGGCAAGGCCCTCCACAATGGCAGTTTTACCAACGCCAGCTTCACCAATGAGCACAGGATTATTCTTAGTGCGGCGTGATAATATGCGAATAACTCGCCTAATTTCAGCATCACGCCCAATTACAGGGTCCATTTTACCTAGTTTTGCGGCCTCCACCAAGTCACGCCCGTATTTGCTCAAAGCTTCGAATGTATCTTCAGGGTTAGCGCTTGTTACACGTTTACCGCCACGCAATTCCTCCATAGCCATGCTAAATTTAGCCTTGGTAATAGAATAATCGCGCCAAATATCGCCAAGTGGCGAAGCCACGGGTTGGTCAGCCAAGCTTGCAAAAAGATGATCTACACTAACATATTCATCCTTCATGCTCTTGGCCTCTGCTTCAGCATCAGCTAAAACTCGCCCCAAGCGTTGAGTAATTACAATTTTACTGGCATCCATTGTGCCGCCAGAAACGGAAGGGCGCTTGCGTAAAACCCCCTCAACGGCAACCACAAGAGCCTTAACTTGCACGCCCATATGTTCAAGTATGCGCGGAACAATGCCCTTTTCTTGCTTAATAAGTGCAAGGGCCAAATGCTCAACATCTGTTTCTTGATGGCCCATACCCGCAGCAAAGCTTTGTGCTTCACTAATGGACTCGCGAGCTTTTTCTGTAAATTTATTTATGTCCATATTAACCTCTAATTATATTAAGTATTTTTATCTTAGTAGTTTATTAAATTAGTCAGCTCTAGCTTTGAATGTTGATATTTCTGCTAATTTTTCCCAAAGTTCTTTTTCTTCATTACTAATGTCTTCTGGTGTTTTGATCATGGCCCTAATCATTTGGTCGCCTCGTGCGGCCTCTGTACCAAGCCCACGCCCACGCAAGCGGAAGCGCCTGCCAGAAGATGTTCCCTTGGGTATGTTCATTTCAATCTCACCTTCAAGTGTTGGCACGCGTATGGTTGCGCCAAGGGCTGCCTCCCATGGGCTTAAATTTAAATCATATGTAATGTCTGTGCCGTCAACACCAAGCACAGGATGCGGCAAAAACTTTATGCGTAAAAATAAATCACCAGCAATTCCGCCAGGCACAGAGTTTCCTTGACCAGACAGGCGAAGCTTTGCACCCTCTTTAATACCAGCAGGAATATTTACCTCTAAGGTGCGATTGCTTAATGCGCCGCCAAGGTTAATATTTCGTGGCCCGCCTTTGAGAGCATCTTCAAGGCTTATGGAAATATCAGTTAAAATGTCACTACCCTTTCTTTGACGCCTTGAAAAACTGCTGAAAGGATCTGGCCCAAAGCCGCCTGGCCCGCCAGCGCGTCCACCTTGACCAAAAAGAACTTCAAAGAAGTCCGAAAATCCACCATTATTAAATTGTTGCCTATCAAAATTAAAATTAAAACCCTCAAAACCTGGGGCGCCTTGAAATTGTTGACCATGCTGCCAATTGTGGCCTAAGCGGTCGTATAGTTTGCGTTTTTCAGCATCTTTTAATACTTCATAGGCTTCGTTTATTTCTTTAAATTTTTCTTCAGCCTTGGTGTCGCCTTGATTTAAATCTGGGTGATACTTGCGAGCAAGTTTTTTAAAACTCTTTGCAATGTCGTCACTTGAGGCCTTGCGATCTACCTCAAGTACTTTATAATAATCTTTATATGAAACGCTCATTGAATTCCTCCATCACAAAGCATACCTTTAACATTCAATCAAAAAATAATGCCATATCTTATATGGTCAATGGGGTATAAAAAAAAACTCAATTTCACAAAAGCGAAATTGAGTTTTTAAAAAATATATTTATTGTCCTTGCGATCACTTTAATATCATTTAATGATTTGCTTAAAGCAAACTATTAAAATCCGCTAAAAAAAGTGTCAGATGCAAGGAGGCGAAATTTTTTACGCAGCGCGGTTTATATAGATATAAACTACCGAAGTAAAAAACAAGCCTGACGCAACAGATGATACTTTTTTAACAGGTTTTTAGCGGCCTTTGGCAGCACGCTTAGAAGCTTTCAAGGGGTTAACCTTGGCAGCAGCGGCTACTTTAAGCTTTACGTGAGTTGCAAAGTTGCAACGTCCGCCAACCCATTTGCGCTCAGGAGTTGGGTAGCTTGAGCAAAATTGCTCACCTTCAAATTCGCGGATACGGTCACATTCAACGCATTGCTCTACAATGGGAGATAGTAAAAAACCGTTAAGCATAACGCCATCAGCGGTCTTGGTTGCATTTTCTAAAGTTGCCATATTTTCCTCCGGTTCGTCAAAGTTGACGTAAAATTCATTTTGAACTTGGAAACATACTCAAAAAATCTAGGATGTCAAGAATTAATATGTATAACTAAAAAATTGTTTGTTGAAAAATTTAAATTAATGTTTCAAACTTTTTAACGCAATGCTGGCATTGGGCAATGGGTGTTCCCCTTGCATGAGCATGGCGAAAATCCATAAAATCTTTTTTATTCCAAATGTCTAATGCGTTATCGTCATTGACATTGCCAAAAGTAACTTTGAATGCTTCTTTGTCAGGAACATTTAAATATATGCAAGGTGAGATGGTGCCATCGGCATCAATATATAATGATTTTTGCACATCTTCTCTACATTCTGGGCTTGGGGTTAAGCTTGGTAGGGCATAGTATATTTTTTGTTCATTTTGTTTAGCTTTTTCTGCGGCATTTTGTAAAATCTGTCTTGCTTTGGCTATGACTTCGGTATCGTGTGGATTTATGGCTAAGTTTGCTTGTGAATCGTCAGCTAAATAATCAAGTGTGCTGACAATACTTGCATGTATTTGCAAATCTTGCATAAGTTCTGGCAATTTTGTAAGTGCGTCTAAGCGATCTGCCAGTAAGATATAGGCTAGATGAATTTCTAAATGGGCGGCGATATTTTCTTTGCGGATTTTTTGTAATAATTTTATGCCTTGGCATACTTTGTCAAAATCTGCACCTTGCCTTGGGCTGTTGCTTAAAGCATCAGTTCCAGCGAGGGAAAAGGCCACAATGTCCATGCCGCTATGAATAATTTTCTTAGCAATGTCTTCATTTAAATTTAACCCGCAAGATGTGGATGACACAAGGCAACCAGCCCTACGAGCAAGGGCCACAAAATCAAAAAAATGTGGGTGTAAAAGTGGCTCACCCCAACCTTGCAGATGCACCCTTGTAACTTGCTGTAATAAAGGCCAAGCATTAACAAAGGTATGGGCCTTCATGTGGCGTGAATGCCATTGCTTGGCCTTGGTGGTATGCGGGCAATAGGTACACTTTGCAGCACAGCAGGATGTAACTTCCACTTGTAGGCAGTCAAAGGCTCTTGCCTTTGGGCGCACAAGATCCTTTATCATTTCAAAAACACTAGCCCCACGCAAGGATGGGTGCTCAAAAGGATTTGGATAATCCTTGGCTATGGGAAAGGTATTATTCATCAATCAAGAAAGCGTGAAAACCACGATTTTTTCTGGCTTTTAATTTGCCATGTTGTTTGTACAAAGGGAAGTGTGGGCAATGCTCCCCATTTCTTCTTAAAAAATCTTATGCCGTCATTGATGCCAAGGCCCAAGTTGCATTGGCTATGCCCACGGTTTTGAGCTTCATTTAAAAGCTCAAAAAAAACTGCGTCTGCAACACCTGGTGAGGCATGCTCCTGCCTAAATGCAAACATATAAAATGCTGTGCTAAATGATGAAAAATCCCCTAAGCTACAGGCTAGTAATTCATTACTATCTTTAGCATAAGCAGAAAAAAGCTCCACTTGTGGAGTGGTGATTAAATATGTTCCAAGGCGTTGTAATATAGAACAAAGGGCAGCTTCCATCCCTTTATTCCTAATGTAGGCTAACATCATTTCTTGATGTTCCCCCGTCCATGCTCCGCTGCCATTGGTTTTTGTAATATAAATTTCACGCGATGATCGGGCAAGCATATTGCGCACTTTTACTGTTAACTTAGGGGCTGGTAAGGGCAAAATCCAGTAGGCGTCCTGCTCAGTACTTATGGCATGTTCTGGAGCAATGCTTGGGCGCATGGGCGCAAGCACGCTAATATTTGTAGCATCTGGTTTGGAAATTAATTTTTCAATACAGGAATTTAGTGAGTCAGTATTATGCGGATTTTGTAGGGAATAGCCAATTAAAATAGTATTTTCGCCTTGTTTATGTATGACGTAATCATCCATAAGCTCGCTTTGAGCGCCAGATACAGCAGATACATAACCAAGTAATTGGTCTGGCGTAATGGCTTGCGCATTTATATATTGTAGGGCTTGGGATGTGTTCATATATCTGCTAAATTATGCAATTTTGCATATAGTTTATGTTTGAGTGTAGGGCGCACTTGCCTTATGCTAAAGCCATCTTCAATTAGCATATGCCTAAGGTTTAGCATATGAGCTGTGCCCACAAATACCACACAGCGACCTTGCTCCATAAATGGGCGCATTCTTTGGCGAAAGCGCTCATCACGCATGCTGATAATGGTTTCAGTACGGGTGGGAAATTCTGCGCTTGTGCCCATAAGCCGCATTAAATCACCAGCAAGATAGGCTTTAACATTGCGCTTAATCATTCTGGGCCAGCGGTGGCAATTTTGAAAATAACGCACCACTCGGTCAGGCGGGACGGAGTTCAGCGAGGCCAATTGTTCCTCAAGGCTCTCCATGGCAACCACGGTTTTACCCATGTTGTGAGCAAGGTTCCAAGCCTCAAGGTCAACGGATTGTTGCCAGCCTTGGCGTTCTAAAAAACCAGTCCAAAGGGTAAATAGGGCAGTCCAAGGGCGGGTATTTTGTAAATACCACTCAACGTCAATTTTGCGCTTGGCCTCCATATTTAATAGCTTGGGAAAATAACCCTCTGGCCCACGTACCATGCGGCTTAAAGTGGCTATTTCAGCCTGTGTTAGGCGGCTAAAGAGTGGTTGTTGATCTTTTGTTAAATCCCTGCCATTTGCCTCAACTAATTGTAAACTTTCATTATCCAACGGGCCTTCAAAAATAACAGTATCCGCTTGATTAAAAAGCTCAGTAAATGCATTTTCAAAAGAATAGCAAAAAAAGTGTGCTGAACCACCAATCCATGATTTATTATTGTTTTTTTCCACTTCCCAAAGCATGGCATAGGGTCTTTGCTCTGGTAAATTGGCCCAAATTTCTCGCTTAGAGAGCCCAACAAAAGCTGATAAATCATTATTATTAGCGCCCATCACGGCTTTAAGAATAGTTTGGGCATGAAACTTTAAGCTATCTTGAGCGCCCGCCTCCTGCCATGAAGCCATAACAAAGGGTAGGGATTTTGTGCCCCCCCATTTTTTCTTAAACCTTGTAATACCTGCATTTACGCCAAGGCCTAAGTGGATATATTCTTTGTTTTTTTCTTTTGAAAGCTCAACCATCTTAGCAAATAATAAGTCTGCTGCATGTGGTGTATAGTGAGTTTTTGAGTGCGCACCCAAAATATAAGCACAAAAATTTTGTGGTGCAAAATCAAGTAATAATGATGCAACTAAATGGCCTTCAGCATTCCATGCATTGAGTAAAAAAAGCTCGTCTAGGTTTTGAGCCATAACTTGGGCTGTGCTTGCAAAGAGGCTACGCACTTTGCTTTTTAATGGGACTCGGGACATAAATTCAGTCCAAAGGCGGCGATGTTCAGCAGTAAAGGTGTTGCCTAATTCTACTTTTAATTTGCCCTTGGCTTTGGCAATTGGGCCCATCAGTTTTGGAGGAATTTTTGCAGAGCTTGGCAAGGTGTAAAAACTATCTCGCTCCTCCACATATTCTTGCAAACTTGGGGGTAAATCAGGGGCAACACAAAAGCAGGAAGCAGCTTGGCTTTGCTCAATAGCTTTGTGCTTTGCGGATAAAAAGCTTTCGTGACTATATTCACCCTTTAGTGGGTAGCCAATTATGGTTAGCCAATCATCGGCTGAAAAGCACAAATAATCATCTTGCACAAAGGCATTACCGCCAGATACTGCCTGCATAAAATTAACAGAATGTTCTGGTACTTGTGCTAAATTTAGTATGTCCATATTTTGTATTGCATTAGTCATAATATACTCAATTTATACCTTTCTCGCATATAAATGGGCTTTGTGCAAGGCTTCACTTTTTTTGAGTTTTATAGTAGGAATATTCTGTTATTTTCACTTAATTAAATTATAAATGGAGTGCACATGAAAAAATATACTTTATTGTTATTAATGACATTTTTATTATCTGCCTGCAATCAAACTAGCTCGAGTAATCCGCTTAGCAATATGGCAGACGCTCTTGAAAAGAAAGATCCAGAATTGTTTTTGCAACAAATTGATATGTCACGCTATGCAAAGGCTCAATTGGATAATATGACTAATGAAAGCGAGCCTTTAAAGGCTTTGGATGCTGTGGGTAAAATGCTTGGTATTGGTGGAATGAGTGATTTAATTGGAGCTGTTAGCGATGCAAAAAATAAAGAAATTAAGCATTTTAATCGAGGTGTTAGCACTGGTGAACTGGAGCTTATGTGCAAGCAGTCCAAAAAACCAAATTGTCCTTGGGTAGCCACATCCTTAAACAATGCTAAGATGGAAAATATTTCTGATACAGCATCAGTAGCAAGGGTTACAACTCCAACTAATATTAGCACTTGGATTGCTCTTGCAAAAATTGGTGAAAATTGGAAGGTGGTCGGCATGTCCGAGCTTAAAGAAATAGCCATAAACTATGCAGAAAATAAAGAAAGCGTTAAGCCCATACCTGATGCCAATGCCCCAGCCCCACCGCCAGCCCCAAAAGCTAAGGAAGAAAAGGTAGTACGGTTTTAATTTATGTCAGAACTATTTAGCAATAATTCAAAACTTATTCTTGCCTCTGCCTCACCTCGCAGACAGCAATTTTTGCAAGAGCTTGGGCTTGAATTTAGCATTGTTATTGCAGAAAACGCCGAACCAAAACCAGAAAAAGGTGAGGCACCAGAAGCATACGCCACGCGCGCGGCATCGGCAAAATCCTTATATATTGCAAAAAATAATGCCCATGATGCAGTTATCTTAGCTGCAGATACTGTGGTTAGCATTAAGGGAGAAATTTTAGGTAAGCCAAAAGATAGCGCAGAAGCTTTGCAAATGTTAAAAAAACTTGCCGGTAAAGAGCATATGGTAATTAGCGCTGTGAGTTTAATTTTTCCACAGCAAAATATTGAAAAATATGAGGAATTGTGTTTTTATGAATGCACAGAGGTATGCTTTCATCCTTGGGCTGAAGCAGTGCTTGCAAGTTATGCATCATGTGGCGAGCCATTGGATAAAGCAGGGGCTT